>NZ_JBITMP010000061.1:0-66503 GCF_044466425.1 Nonomuraea sp. NPDC049400 | reverse complement strand
CCGAGTAGTCCTTCAACGCCATCGGCGGTCTTCTCGCTTCCTCCGGATCAAGCAAGATCCAGTATCAGCGTGTCCACCAACCAGGGGGAAGTGCCGGCGTCACATCGTACGAGGTGGGCCCACCACACGCTGACCCTCACCCCTGGCCGTCCGAGCCATCAGGTGGAACCCTGACCTCCGCTCTAGCGACAAGACTGGCGATCACGTGCCGCCTCCGCCACCATGGGAGGTCGCCCTCAACGCGTCCTCTTTCCAGTCCGAGGAGAAGGAAGATCGCGATGCAGCCACCGATTCCCACTCCTGATCAGATCGGCACTGTCGACCTGGCGTCCTGGGCCGTCGTTCCCGGCCCATCAAACCTGGACAAGGACAAACACGGCGCCTGGGCCGTCACGGCCGGCGACGAGGAGCAGTACGCCCTGTACTTCGAAGTCGCTGACGCCGCCCACCCCCGGCAGGTCGCCGAGTTCATCGTCGAGGCGGTGCGAGCACACGCCACCCGGTTGCGGCTCAG
The DNA here is from genome assembly GCF_044466425.1 of Nonomuraea sp. NPDC049400. NCBI lineage: Bacteria > Bacillati > Actinomycetota > Actinomycetes > Streptosporangiales > Streptosporangiaceae > Nonomuraea > Nonomuraea sp. NPDC049400. The sequence goes on along the minus strand of NZ_JBITMP010000061.1, from coordinate 65,989 downwards.
CGCCGCCTTCGACGACATCCTGCGCGAACGGGAGCGCCTGCGCACCCGCCCAGCCGGTGCGGACCTGTACGAGCTCGACCGCAGCCGGGTCGTGGCGATGATGGCGCAACTCGGCAAGCTCGCCGCCGAAGCCTACGAACCCGCGTCCGCGTCCGAGCAGGACGCGCAGACGCAGCGCATCTATGACGAGGTCACGCATCTAGCGGCACTGGCCGTGAGCTGGCTTGAGGCCATCCACGCCCGCTACGGTGCCGACGGCGCTTAGCGCGCTCGGCAAGCCTCCTCGCGAAGCATGCCGACGACGGCAGCCAGGTGGTGAGACAGGGAGTACGCCTTCCACTCGGTGCTCCCGCCAGGGCCGCCGTCCTCACAGGCCGCCCTCGCGATCTGCTCGTCACCCCAGGAGAAGCCCGTACCATAGGTCGGCCAATCCGAGGAGCCGACCAGCCTCTTGCAGAGCTCGAAGAAGCCCTTGTTGCCGCGACTTGTTCCCTTCGGCCAGTAGTACAGAGACCATTGCCGTCCGACCGTGTAACGCAGGTTCGGGGGCGGCCACTTGTCGTCTGCCGGGGGAGGGCCCGGATGGTCGACTCCGTAATCCCCGTAGCTGACGTCGTTCCACAGCCGGCTGATCCGGCACCGGAGGTCTGCCTCCCGCCGTGGGATGCGCCTGACCTCCGGTACGGCAGGCTTCACCAGATCCTCGGTGGAGGGAAACGACCCTCCTACGACCGTCACCGATTGCCAGGCGATGTCGAGGAGGTGGCGCAGAGGGCCTCCAACGCCTGTGCAAGTTTCGGAGGCAGAGGTGAAGTAACCGCAGTCGAGCACCAGGTCCGTTCGCTCCGCCGTTTCCCCCACGGCTTCCAGCTGATCCAGGAGTACGCGCGAATCAGACAGGTTGAAGGCGAAGGGGCGCCGTACGCGGAGGCACACGCCAGTGTGCAGTTTCTCCGTGGCGCGTCGCACTTCCTCCAGGTTCTCCGGCGCCTCATCCGTATGGATGGCGGGACGGAAAGAGCCGACGCCGAGGTCTGCGACAAGGAGCCTGAGTGCCTCATATGCTCCTGAGGGCCCGAACCGGTCGGCAAGGGGCCTGGTATCCAGTGCGAAGTCGATGCTCTTGTCCAGCAGGCGGTTCCGGTGGATCTCCGACAGTACTCGCTGGACCGCGACCTTCGGCGACTCATCTTCAGCGCGCGCCACGATCTCGATAAGAGGCCGGACGCTGTCCGATATCCGGGCACTCATATGCCGGAGCGCCAGCAGATTGGGCCGGCGACTGTTGATGATGACCACGTACACCGTCATGGTTGGTTCTCCGTGCGGTTGGTGAACCTCATGGCGGGTGAAACGGCCATCCCTCGCCTGTGGGCAGGCCGCCACGGCCCGGTGCCACCGACGGTGAACTCTGCCTGTCAGCACGTCAATATCCGGAGAGCCAGATCCTCAGATCGAAGAGTTGACGGCAGGTGTACATGGGGCAGATCCAGTTACGAGCTGTATTAGAGCAAATAATGCCTATGTGTTGGTTGGCGGCAAGAGGAGAAGAAGTTGCGACTCTTGCCGAGGTCTGCGGCATTTGGCGCATTGTCTATCCGTCGCGTCGAAGAGCGCGCGCTGGATCTCGTTGGGGACTCGTAACGCCAGTGACTTGTCACCGCCGAGCCGTCACGATCGGAAGCAGGTCACCCATTTACCGCTTGTGTCCTCCCGACGTCAGAGGCCATGGCGTCGCCGGCCTTGAACGCCGCGGCGTCCCCCATGGCTGCCGGCAGAAGGGGAGACGGATCACCCGGCCGACGTCAACGCCCTTCGGGTGGCTTCAAGCGCGAACCGGGCGGGGTCGAATTCCTGCGCGCTGTCCAGACCGGCCCAATGGACATATTCATCGTGCTCGTCGTGTCCGGGATCGGCCAGCGCCCGTCGGAAGTGTTCGTAGCCTCCGATGCCGCCGACGTCCTCTGGCGGGCAGGCGCCCGCCCCGTCCACCAGCACCGGGTAACGGACTCCTTCCTCCGCGGTGAGGATCTCCTCCAGCACGATGTCATGTCGCCAGCTGTCGCCCAGGTCGTACTCGTACTCCATGGCCGCCCCGGCCTGTGTGAGCACCTCCTGCAACCGGGTCTTCTTCTCGTCCCGGACGTCCAGATCCCATTCGGGTGACGCCTGGCCGTACAGGACGCCGCCCACCGTGAACAGGTGGAGGTGGCTGTTCTCCCAGCCCATCGCCGTGACCAGGATGTCATGCAGCCTGGCGAGGGTGATCCCGGGGGAGACGAGCAGGCGCCGCCAGATCACCGGATCCGCGCTCTCCTGGAGCGTCACCCGGATCTGGTAGATCGGCTCTCCCGGTGCGGCTTCACCCAGGGTGCGCTGTACGGCGTGCACGGCTGCCGGGGTCAGAGCCGCCGTCTCCTCCGCGAGCTCCACCACGCCCAGCCGCGCCAGGACGGTCAGCAGCCGATCGATGTCCTGATCGGCCATTCGCCGTTGCGCTTGCGGGTCGCGCATCTCGTAGTACGGCGATGCGATCTGCCAGGCCAGCTCCCGCAGATTCGCGACGGGCACCGGTCCGCCGTACAACCTACGCTGCAGCGCCGGCCAGATGAGCGCGAACTCCTCGCCGACCAGGGACGAGTACCAGTAGTTCTTGGGGAAGAGCGCCTGGCTTATCTTCCCCAACGCCGTGAACGACGCCTCCCACAACCGCTTCGGGTTGTTCAGCAGTGGCGCCGCCTTCTTCACTGGCAGCAGCCGTCCCTTGACCACCCTAACCAGCCCGGTCGCTTTGGCCCATTCCACGATCAGGTTCAATCCGGGCAGTTCGGTGCTGCTCTTCGTCCGGAACACCCGGTCGCCGATCTTCGGGTCGATCTCGTCGCCGGTCTTCAGCAGCGCCACCAGCGTCCGCGCGTCCGACAGCGTCAGCTTCCCCGTCTGGGTCAGCTTTCGGCCTTCGCCCACCCACTCGGTGAACGCTCGCAACTCCTCTTGCATAGCGTTCAGAATATGGCGCGGCGTTCGGCCTCAGCCGCCCGCGCCGCGCGCACGAGCCCTCCTGGCTCATGAACACCCGTAGGATCGGGTGTCGTGGCGAAGAAGCGCAAAGCGAAGGCAAGCCCCACGCGGGGGGTCAGCGGTCATCCTGCTCGGCGCGCGCTGCAACTCGCCGCCCGTCAGCCCGCACCCGATCCTCGTTCCGGGCTGCTTGAGTTGCTGCTGGGGACCGCTGGGGATCAATGGTGGCCGGAATCTCAGAATGCGATCACCGAGCGCCTCGCCGACCTGCCCGCCCACTCGCCTCTGCGGCTGGAGAACGCCGTCGTCGATCTGGTCGGCGAGGAGCTGTGGACACGTACTCAGACCGAGACCATGGGTTTCCACTGGGACCAGTACTTGGCCGCTCTGGCCGATCTCGTCCGCGACAAGATCCAGATCGGCGCGCGGACCGGCGGGCCGGTGGATGACCTGTGGCGGTTGCTGCACGGGCTGGCCGCGATGACCCCGCCGTCCAGCGGGCAGATGCTGCGCCGCGACCCCGACCTCGCCGTTCGAGAAGCCATCAAGGACACCACGGCGGCCTTGGCCAAGGCCGGCATCGCTCCCGGGTGGCCGAGTGACGTTCCCCGGGCAGCTTCGGCCGGGGAGCCACTGCTGCTGGCTGACGCGTACGGCTCGCGGTACGCGCTCCTGGCCCCCTTCACCTGGGGCGAGCAAGATCCGCACTGGTACTGCTGGGACATCGACCGCTGCACTGGAGACCGGGTCGTGCATGCCGGCGTCTTCGCCTCACCGCAGGAAGCGTTGGCTGAGTGGCGAGCCGCAGTCGGGACGCACGCGGCACCCGCCTTCGCCCAACCGGCTCCGTGCGACCAGGCCACAGCCCGCGACCTGCTGGATCCGCTGTGCCGTTCTGACCTCGTGGGTGCCCTGCTGCTCGGCGGTGAGTCGCGACAACTCATCGCCGAGCATTTCCGCCTGCGCCAGCGCGCCCGCGCGCTCTGCGAGTCGTTCACCGTCGCTCCCGAGCCCAAGCCTCAGCAGAACCTGAACCCGATCATCGACGACTTCGCCGCCTGGCTACGCGATCGAGATGACCGCAGCCCCGAACGGGAAGATGTCGCCACGCTCGCCGACAGTTGGTCCCGCCTGTCCGGGCCCGGCTATTATGCCTGCTCCCCGCACCGGATCGAGTACGCCGTGGTCCTCGTCGCGGACGGGTACATCGAGAAGTACGCCGAGCCCGTACTCGATCTGCTGCCGCAGTGGGTCGAATGGTGCATCGAGCGCACCGGCCTGACCGGCGAACTGGCAGAGCGATCCCGCCGGGCAGCCACGAACAACCGGTGGGACGGATCCAACAGCATGGACCTGCGCCGCATCGAATAGGGCGGGCCCTTGCGCTTTCCGCGTGATGTGGTTCAAGGACTGAGCGAACAGTCGCCAGGGTATCCATTATGGTCGTTCGGGTCCCTGGGGGTGAGGAATGCCGCCGTGCTCGGTGCGTGCTCGTACGCTCCGTCACGCGTTGTCAGGACCCGGCACTGCCTGACACGCAAAACGCGCTGAGGCGGCACGAACCAGCGCCCAAAGGCACAGGGCGGCATTAAAAGATCTTGCTTCTAATCCGACGGTCGCAGGTTCGAATCCTGCAGGGCGCGCTTTGATCATGGTCTGACCTGCGGCTATGCGGGATCGGATGCGTTCTAGATTTTCGTCTAGCGCTTGCGTGCTCCCCACGTGCTCGCGCGCACCACCCCCGCACATCCCATGATCCATTCGCCGTCTCCAGTCTTGTGGGAAGAGCAGCGGCCCCGCCTCGCCGCGAAGAGGTGGCGATCGCGGGGCCGGATGCCTAATCCGACTGCCAGCCTCGTATCGAGATGAGTTTTCCGGGCTCGGCCCGGTCTTCCTTGCCGAACAACAGGGCCGCGGTCTTCTCGGCCGCCGCCGTGGCCACCTGCGGATAGACGGACGTGTAGGTGTCGGCGGTGAAGGCGCTGGAGGTGTGTCCCAGCGTTTCCTGCACGACCTTCATCTCCACCCCGGCCGCCAGCATCAACGAGGCCCCGCCATGGCGGAGATCGTGGAGCCGGATGGGTGGCAGGCCGGCCAGGTAGGCCGGCCAGAGGAACTGATCGGAGACGTGCTGGGGATGCAGGCGGCTGCCGTCGGGCTGGGTGAAGACGAAACCGCTCTCGGTCCAGGCCTCACCCATGGCCAAACGTTCCTGTAGTTGCCGCTGCCGGTGGGCGCGCAGGACCTGGGCGGTATCGGTGTCCAGGGCGATGGTGCGTACGGAGGCGTCGGTCTTCGGAGTGCCCTCGTGGACCTGCCAGGCCAGCTGCACGAGCTGCCAGTTCACCGTCAGGGTATGGCCGTCCAGGTCGACCTCCTTCCAGCGCAACCCGCAGGCTTCGCCCCGGCGCAGGCCGCGCAACGCGATAAGCCGGTACAGCGCGAACAGGCGGTGACGCTGCGCCTCTTCGAGGAACAGGCGGGTGTGCGCTGGGGTCCACACCATGACCGAGGAGGGGCGCGGCACGCTGGTGTAGGCGTCGATCGGATCGACCCGCTGCCCACCTCGGCGCTGCTTTTCCGCCTGCCGGTAGGCGCGGAAGTTGTTCTGCCAGGCGCGGACCCGATCATCGGTCCACACCAGCGGCTTGGGCCGGACATGGGCGGCCATCTCCAGCACCGCGGCGGGGTTGAAGTCGATGAGCCGGTCTTGCCGCATCGCCATGTTGAGCGCGTGGCGGAGGGTGGCGCGGATGCGGTGCATGGTGGCGATGCTGATCGGTCGCCGGTATTTGACGCTGGCTCGGACCTGCGGGTCGGGGTCGGCGCGGCGTTCGGCGATGGTGTCGTTGAACTCCTCGATCTGCTCGAACATCAACGCGATGTCGCTGACCTTGAGCTGATCCAACCGCAGCCGCCCCAGGTATGGATTGAGGTAGAGGCGGATGTGGCCCTCGTAGGAGCGGCGGGTGGTTACCTCGATTTTCCGCTTGCGATTGAGGAACTCGGCCAGCCATTGCTCGACGGTGATCTCCTGGGTGAGATGTTGCCCGGTCAGCCACGCCGACCGCCCGAGCGATGAATGTACCGATGAAGGCGGCGCCTGCCCCATGCGGGAGTGCGCGGTCAGTCGCACGCAGCACCGAAGATCCGACGGCTGCCGGACCATTTCCCGTCAAAGGGCCCGGCGGTGTCGGCGTGTTGAGCGACGATGCTCACGCACATGTTCTTGCCATAGACCCGGACCGGGCCCGCGAAGTACTTGAAACGTCCGTAGTCGTAGTCGTAGTTGTTCTTGACGTTGTCCTCCCGGAAGCGGCTGTTATACATGGCGATGTCCATCGGGGTACGCGTGCCATACCGCTGATGATCCGGTCGTTTCGCCAGGACCGCGCAGTTCCAGCCGCTGCTTGCGTTGTAGTAGAGCTTGATGTCACTGATGTAGAACTTCTCGCCGGTGTACGCGTCCTTCATGGGGAGGCGCCAGGTGCCGACAAGAGATCCGTTGCAGCCGTATCCGCCCGCGTGCGCCGCGGCGGGCATGGCCGCCCCCGCCCCCGTCACGACAATCGCCGAGACCACGACGTGCAGAGTTCTCTTCACCGTGGTGTAACCTCACTTCCTCGCCGCGCATGGAAAACACGTGCACTATCACGGTGGACCAGCGATTCGGGAAAGTCGTTCGCTGAGAGTCGCCGAATCCTGAGCACAGAGCCCACAGCCTCGAGGCGGTGGAGGTCGGGTTGGTCCTGGAAGGTGTACATCCGGCGGCCCACGCGCCGGCCGAGCCGCCACCACCAGTGATTACGCATCCGCTCCTGCGCCACCCGCGTCGCCTTTCTCGTGTTGGACTGAGAAACGATCTTCTAGGGCGCTACTCACCCCAGGTCAGGTGTTGCATCCAGCACGACAAGATCCGGGATATGGGCGGGATGATCTTCGACATTGGACCCGAAGCGAAGGCCGTACGGGCAGCTCAGAGGACGTTGTCCACCTGAATCATTGATCCGCTGTAAAACCGTCGGCGGTTGATGCCTCCCCCTATCGCCCGTCTGTGGCCAGATGCCGTAGGTGGTCGGGGACGATCGAAGGTCTACAGCTTCGTCCCGTAGCCCGACCTGCTGGACACCATGCATGCGGGCCGCGCGAGGAGGCACGTCGAGGCGTGATCGCGCGGGCCATTAGCGGGGCCATTGGGGGAGGTCAACAGGGGGGACTCACGGTCACTCGCGGGATTGCCCCTGCCGAAAAGTCCATCCACCTAGTTCAAGCGGCATGTGAGTACTCGTGGAGAACTCCGCCGAGCCGATCTCGTCGGCGTATGTTCAGGTCGTGGATTTGTTTCGGGTCGGTGATCGGATCTGGGACGGTACGCAGTGGTGGCGCTTGAGCCAGGGCTTGGTGGGCTCGGTGCTGGTTGTAGAAGTGTTCGTACTCGCACAGGGCGTGCCGTAGGTGGCGTTCGTTCCAGATCAGGCAGCGGTCCAGAAGCTCTCGGCGGCACGACTGCACCCATCGCTCCATGACCCGCGTTCATGCGCGGCATCCGGATACCGGTGAGCACGGTCTCGATGCTGGCGTCGGACAGGATCTCGTCCATGAGGGCCGTGAACTTGGCATCCCGGTCTCGGATCAGGTAAGGCGCCCGGCGGTCCGCATCCTCCAGATCCATCACGAGATTCTTGACCATCTGGATGACCCAGCTCACGTTCGGGTGTGCGGTGGTGCCCAGCACGCGGACACGCCTGCTGACGTGCTCAATGACCGCCAGGATGTACTGGCGCTGGCCGCTCAAAGTGGATGGTTTCCATGAAATCGCAGGCCAGCATGGCATCGGCTTGCGAGCTCAGGAAGTCGGCCCACGTGGTGGACGCCCTCTCGGGCGCCGGATCAAGCCTTCCTGCTTGAGGATCTCCCGGACCGTGGACGGTGCGATCTTGATGCCGAGCGTGGTGAGCTCACCGTGCACCCGCCGATATCCCCACGCCGGGTTCTCGCGAGCCAGCCGCAGGATGAGGACACGGATAGAGCGGACCGTGGGCTGACGACCTCGCCTGTTCGGCCGGCAGGCACGGGCGTGACGCCGTTTCATCAGATCGCGGTGCCAGCGCAAGATGGTATCCGGCCGGACGAGCAGCCGTAGCCGGCGCAGGACCTCACGTGGCAGCGATGTCAGCAGCGCGGCGACGAAGGCCCGCTCCTCGGCGTGAATCTCACCCGGACATCGGCGCCGAGTTGCCGTTCAAGCACGGTGATCTGATGGCGCAGGACGAGTATCTCGACGTCTTTGTCCCAATCGCTCGTTGACAGCAATCGCAGTGCGGCGAAGGCATTCGTAACGGCGAGATAGGCCAGGCTGAGGAGCACGGTCGATCATCACGCCATGCGTCTCCCTCTACTGAGGGACGGAACTCGCGCACGCCATGCACGGCCCATATGCCCGTGAGCTGGGCGGACGCAATTTTCGGCAGGTGCAATCCGGCCACGGATGGGCACGTGCTTTCCGCTCGCCCAGGCCGCCGAAGCACATCGGGCACCCGAACGACGGGACGTCCCACGGAAAGATCATCCTCACCACGTTCTGACCCCGGTTGCCACGGCCCTGAACACATGTTTACTATAGTAAACGTGTGTTCAGCACCTTTGGCGGATCTGACCGCCCAGGCCAAGATCCGTAACGCCGCCATCGCGCACTTCGCCCGCGACGGCTTCCAGAAGACGAACTTGCGCGCCATCGCGGCCACCGCGGGGGTGAGCGCCGCCCTGGTCATCCGGCACTTCGGCAGCAAGGACAACCTGCGGAGCGTCTGCGACGAGCACGTCCTGCAGATCCTGGTGCGGAGGGCCCGGACCGTGGCCGACCTGGTCGGCGTGCGGGATCTGTCCCAGGAATATCTGTCGGACTCGGAGGAGTACCGCCTCCATGTGCAGTACATGGTGCGCGCGATCGAGGAGGACTCCTCCGCGGCCACCACGTTCGTCAACACGCTGGTGGAGGAGACCGAGCAGCTCTTCCGGGACGGGATCGCCGGCGGCTCGATGCGCCAGTCCTCCGACGTGCGGGCGCTGGCCGTGCTCACCGTGCTGGTGAGCCTGGCCACGCTGACCATGGCGCCGCCCTTGACCCGCGCGCTCGGCTTCGAGCGGATGGGCCCCGACGTGCTGCAGCGCATCGGGCTGCCCATGCTCGAGATCTACACCCACGGCTTGTACGCCGACGACACCATGCTCAACGCCGCCCAGACCGCATGGGAGACCCAGCAGGGAGACAATCTCTAGCCCTCTCCCATCACCACACAAGGACACCCATGATGACTGAGACCGATGCCATCTCCATAGCCGGATTGGTCAAGTCGTTCGGCCCGGCACGGGCACTGAACGGCCTCGACCTCGTCGTACGGACTGGCGAGGTGCACGGCTTCCTCGGGCCCAACGGCGCGGGCAAGAGCACCACGATCCGGATCCTGCTGGGCCTGATGCGCCCCGACGCGGGCACCGCCCGGCTGCTCGGCGGCGACCCCTGGATGCAGACCGCTGAGCTGCACCGCCGCCTGGCGTACGTGCCCGGCGATGTCACCCTGTGGCCCAACCTGTCCGGTGGCGAGGCCATCGACCTGCTCGGCCGGCTGCGCGGCAGCCTCGACCGGCGGCGCCGGGACGAGCTGATCGAACGCTTCGACCTCGACCCGCGCAAGAAAGGCCGCACCTACTCCAAAGGCAACCGGCAGAAGGTGGCCCTGGTCGCCGCGCTGGCCTCCGACGCCGAGCTGCTCATCCTCGACGAGCCCACCTCCGGCCTGGACCCGCTGATGGAGGAGATCTTCCGGCAGACGGTCCAGGAGGTGCGGCGCGCGGGTGACCGTACGGTGCTGCTGTCCAGCCACATCCTCTCCGAGGTCGAGGCGCTGTGCGACCGGATCACGATCATCCGCGACGGCCGTACCGTTGAGACCGGCACCATGGCCGAGCTGCGGCACCTCACCCGCACCTCCATCGACGCCGAGCTGGCCGCCCCACCGGACGGGCTGGCCGGGCTGTCGGGCGTGCACGGCCTGCGCGCCGACGGCGGCCGGGTACGCTTCAGCGTCGACGCCGCCGTGCTGGACCTCGCGCTTCGCCACCTCACCAAGGTCGGCGTGCGCAGCCTGGTCAGCCGGCCTCCGACGCTGGAGGAGCTTTTCCTGCGGCACTATGACCGCGCGACCGTGAACGTCAAGGGCCGGAACGCGGAGGCAGGACGATGAACGCGTTCGCCGGCACGGGAAAGCTCATCCGCCTGGTGCTGCGGCGCGATCGTGTGCTGCTGCCGCTGTGGGTGGCCTTCATCTGCATGATCCCGGTGGTGTTCGTCGGCGCGTTCACCGGCGCGTACCCCACGGCAGAGGCCCGCCAGCACTACTACGAGACCAGCGTCCACACCAGGGCGTTCACCGTCGCCTACGGCGTGCTGAACGGATCCAGCCTCGGCGAGCTCGTCGCCTGGCGATCGGGGTTCGTGACGTTCATGGTCGCGCTGTTCGCGCTGCTCACGGTCATCCGGCACACGCGTACGGAAGAGGCGGCCGGGCGGCGCGAACTGGTCGGGGCCACAGCGGTGTCCCGGCACGCCGACCTGGCCGCCACCCTGATCGTCACCTGCGGGGCCGCTCTCGTTCTGGGCGTGGCCTCGGCGGTGGCGCTGATCGGCCAGGGCCTGCCCGCCGCCGGCTCCCTGGCGCTCGGACTTGGGTTCACGGTGGCCGCCTGCGCGTTCGCCCCGATCGGCGCGGTGACGGCGCAGCTCACGACCGGCGCGGGCGGCGCGCGCGCTATCGGGATCAGCACGCTCGGCGCCGCGATCCTGCTGCGCGGTGTCGGCGACGTCGCCGTGCAGTCCGGTGACGGGCCCGCGTGGGTGTCCTGGATGACGCCGCTCGGCTGGGCGGAGGAGCTGCGGCCCTACAGCGGCGAACGCTGGTGGGTGCTCGCGCTCGCGGCCGGCGCAGTGCTGGCGCTGATCGTGCTGGCCGTGGCGCTGTCGGAGCGGCGCGACCTCGGCGTCGGCATGTTCCAGGCCCGCCTGGGCCCGGCCGCCGCCGGATCCCGCCTGCGCAGCCCGCTGGCGCTGTCCTGGCGGCTGCACCGCGGGCCGCTGGTCAGCAGGGTCGTGGGGCTGGCGTTGGTCGGGTTCGTGGTTGGCGCGATGTCGGCGAGCCTTGGGACGCTGATGGACAACAGCGGCGTCGCGGCCCGAGAGGCGCTGGCCCGGCTCGGCGGTCCCGGCACGCTCGTCGACCAGTTCCTCGCCCCCATGATGACCATGCTCGGCCTGGTCAGCGCCGGCTTCGCCATCCAGGCCGCGCTGCTGCTCAGGAACGAGGAGCGCGACGGGCGGGCCGAGCCCCTGCTGGCCACCCCGGTGCGCCGGCTGCGCTGGGCGGGCAGCCACTTCGCGTTCATACTGCTCGGCCCGGCGCTTGGGTTGATCGCCTTCGGGACGGCCGCCGGTCTGGCGCACGGCCTCAACACCGGCGACGTCGCCCGTGAGCTGTCCCGCCTTCTGGCCGCCGCTCTCGTGCAACTCCCTGTGGTGTGGGTGTTCACCGGGGTCGCGTTCGCCCTGTTCGGGCTGCTGCCCCGGCTGGTCGCCGGCACGTTCGCCGTGGCCATGGTGAGCATGCTGTTCGGCTGGGTCGGCCTGGAGCTGCAGCTCGACCAGTGGGTCATCAACCTGTCGGTCTTCGAGCACGTACCGAAACTTCCCGGCGGGGTCATGACGGCCACGCCACTGATCGTCATGACCGTCGTCGCGGCGGCCCTCGTCGCGGCCGGCCTGGCCGGATTCACCCGACGCGACATGCCCACCACCTGAGCCTGGAGGACATCATGGGAGTGACCCTTCCTACCCTGACCCCGCTGCAGGAAACCCTGTGGGTGACGCTGTGCGGCCGGGCGCTCGACAGCCGCCTGCCACGCCCCATACTCGGCGACCGGAGGGCCTACGAGATCGTCCGCAAGACCGGCTACGACCACCGGAAAACCCGCTGGAGCGCGGCCTCGGCCATCGACGTCGCCCAGCGCGCCAAGAAGCTGGACGAGACCGCGCAGCAGTTCATGGCCCGCCATCCCGACGCGATCGGCATCGACCTGGGGGCCGGCCTCGACAGCCGGGCCCTCCGCATCGACCCGCCGCCCACAGCGGACTGGTACGACGTCGACTTCCCCGAAGTCGTGGACGCCCGGCACCGGGTCATCCCCGTTCGGCCGCACACGCACACGATCGGCGCGGACCTGACCGATCCCGGCTGGCTGGAGGCGCTCCCCGCCGACCGCCCCGCCGTGATCGTCGCCGACGGCGTGCTGCCCTTCCTCTCCCAGGAAGAGATGATCATCCTGCTGGACCGTCTCACCAGCCACTTTCCCAGCGGGGAGATCGCATTCAACGTCTACACCCGATTCACCGTCTGGGCCGCGAAACACTACTCCGGCAGCCGATTCCTGGTCCCGCTCTTCAAGTCCCCCGGCTTCGACCGCCTCGACCCCATACGGTGGAACCCGCGACTGACCCTGATCCGGCACATCCTGCTCACCCGGGAGCCCGAGGTCGACCAGTTCCCGACGGCCCTGCGCCTGTGGACTCGCCTGTCGGCGCTCAGCGCGGCTTTCTCCAGGCTGGGCACCACGGTCGCGCACTATCGTTTCTGATGATTCCGGCCGGCGACTCACGCTGGGTCGGGCAGGTCCATCGCCGCCAGCCGGGCCGGGTCGACCAGGGCCGCGATGCCCGTGATCCGCCCGGCGGCGACGGTGAACATGAGGACCGATAGTGGAGCGCCGTCCTCGCGCCAGGAGAGCATCCCGGGCAGGCCGTTGACCAGCACCGCCCGCCCCCGTGCGGCCGAGCCGGAGAACAGCTGCGCGCGGCCTGCGATCTCGGTGGCGCCAAGGGCGACGACCACGCCGCCGGGGGTGTCGACGGTCAGCTTCACCTCGGGGTCGAGCACGCGCAACCGCGCGGTGGCTCGACCGAGCACAACGGCACAGCGAACGCGCCGAGCTACGGACACTTGCCGCCACCTGCCCGGTGCCGGTTCGCCTCGTCACCGGCGAATTGGATCCGCTGATCGACGCCACCCTTGACGCTCGGGTGACCGTCATCCCCGGCACCGGCCACCATCCACAGCTCACCCATCCGGCCCACGTGGCCGCCGTCGCAAAAGCAAACGTCCCGATCTGCTGATCCCAAAAACTGGGGAGAACCTCGCAATCGAGATTGTGGATGCTGCGCTGAGATTTAGGCGATTCTCTACGCAGGACATCCTGAAATACGCCGGTAATGCTGACTTCTGCCCTGACTTTGGGAAATGAAGATACGGGTGAACGGAGACAAACGTCTCGTTCGCGTGTGATGACTTGGAGAGACTGGACCGCTGGCGCGGATATGGGCCGGGAGATCGACAAAGGGGGTCTCTGCGCCAGCGCACGTGTGCTCGATCTCGGCGTGGCCGTGCTGGAGGTGAAAAGGTTTCATCCGGTGACGGCTCAACGCGAGCCGTGCCGCGCGGGCACCGAGCATGAGGACGTAGTCCATCTCATTGTGCCGCTGCACGGCACCGTGAACGCGACCTGGTCGGGGCTGCAAGACACCGTAACCGTCGATGATCTTTACGTGCACGACCTCACAGGCTGGAGGAGATGAGCTTGCAGACCGACGGACGTGATCATCTATCTTGAGTTGGTCATGCTCGCCCTCCCGAAGCCGCTGCTGCCGCTGCTTTCGGGTCAGCTCGGTCGCGGTTGTGTACCAGCATGTGGGAGACCTGAGCGGCGACATCCGGATTCGCTGATCCTGAGGTAGTTGCCGACGAGTTCTCCGATCAGGTGGAGGGCGCGGGCCTCAGCCGCCTTGCGGTCGCCGATGGGTCGGGCACGGTCGTACCTGCAGTTGCTCCCCATCGCGGTCTCCTGCTGCATCGCCGTCCGGGGCGTCGGTCGCCACGGGAAGCATGGCGGGCCGCCGTAGACCTGCAACGGAACCATTTCGTACGGTAAGCGCATCCCTGCAGGCCAGGATGGTGAACCGTATGAGGCTTGCTCGGAGGCGTTGGCGTACGTTCCGGTACGGATGCAGGCCCACCCCCGAACGCCTCTTGGAAGGACGTGCCTTGGGAGGCGAGAGACCCTTGGGCGATTACGGAAGAGGAGATGGGGCGCTCGTCGCGGATCGTGCTGCAGCACGACCTGCCTCGCGGCAAGGTCCTGCGGGTCAGCATGTGGGAGTACATCACCGACGCCGAACGCGAACAGATGCGCGCTGAACGGCTGGCCCGCGGCGAGCCTTACGACTATGACCTGTGGGACGACGAAGCCTGAGGCGGGCGGTCGCCGGCGGCGTCAGCGGGGGCCGAAGTCCTGCCGCTCGCCGGGCCGCGCCGCGTCCAGAGCCGCGGCGAGGTCGGCCGCGCTCTTGCCCATCATCGTCTCCTCAAGGGATGGGCCGTCCGGCCCTTCGGACGCCCGCTCATCCATGGTCGCCGCGGCGGACTGGATCCGGCCCTCGGACTCACCGTCACCGATGACCCCGCCGTCGTACGGCAGCACCGAACTCTCCCCGAGTCCACGCCACTGGCCGGGGACGGTCTCCCCGCCATCGGTGAAGGCGGGCACCCAGACGATGGCCAGGACGTAGGTGTGCCCGACCTCAATGCGGGGCCGGCCTTGCACCGCCAGCGGGCGCCTTCCCTGCTCGCCGAACGTCCAGCCGGCGGCCGGCCAGGCGAACTCCGCCACCGGGGCCGACTTCGCCGCGCCATCGCGGGACCACAGCGTGTCCTCGACCTCGAGGGTGACCTCACGGGGCAGGTAGCCCTGTCCGGCCTCGATCTCCTCCTGGTCTGCGGGCAGCTCACGCTCCGCTTTGGCGGTGACGACCACCACGTGGTCAGCGTAGGTCACCCAGTCCGAGGCGGTGTGGTTCGGCAGCCGGTCCGACCCGTGCGCCAGGACGGCTTCGCCCGCGCGGCCGCCGTCGTGCCCAGCCCGCCCCCCGTTCGCCGCGAGGGCCGACGCGATGACGACGCCGGCAAGAACCGCGCCCGCCGTGGCGGCCACCCGTAGTCTCCCAAGTTTCACGGCCGGCTCCTCAGTAGACGCCGTTGATGTTGTCCTTGTTGACGCTGCCGAGCACGGCGTCGTACGGCGGGGTCTTCTTCATGCAGCCGAGCTGGTGGTGCTGGTTGCCCACCTGCGGCCAGGCGTTCTGCCCGTGCAGCAGCCCGACGGCATGCCCCGCCTCATGGCAGATGAGCCCGTTGGTGTAGGAGCCCTTCTGGATGCGCACCATGTGCTGGTCGCACTCGTACATTTGCATGGGGTCATCGCACCAGGTAATACCTTCGTTGTCCCCCGGCACATCGCCTTCGGCGAAAATGAGGTCCGTTTCGTTGTCGCCGGTCCATACCGGGTCGCTCGGGAAGTGGACCTCCAAGGCAGTGGGACCGAACTGCTCCTGCAGCACCGTCTTCACGCGAGCCTTGTCAGCCGCCTCGAGCGTGTTCTCCCGGAAGATCGTCCAGTAGGCGTTGTCGGTTTGGCAAACGGTCCCGCTGCCGTACTTGTCGCCCTTCACGCAGATATTGTCGTAGTTGCTGTTCGGCACGATGTTCTGGATCTCGGCGGCCCACGCCGCGCTAGTGGTCACCACGAGCGCCGCCACGGGGACGGCGATGAAACGCCGCCACCGTCCTCGTACGAATATCCTGACACTGGACACGTCCACCTCATCTCTGGAAGTCCCATGCCGATGAGGGAGGGGCCTGGACCCTGCCGTCGTTAGCCTGGCATCCAAACAGTGAAAGGTCGGTTGGCCGCTACAGGCAGCCCCACTTGATCGTGTTCATCAGTCCCCAGTCCACCACGATCTGGGTGCACCAATTGGAGCCCTCAGCTTTGAAAATGGTGTCGGTGTAGGCGATACACTTCTTCTCCTGCTTGCAGTCCTTCGTGGCGCGCGACTTGATGGTGTCGCCCTTCCGCAGGTTGATGGATATCTGAGGCCGTCGTGCAGAAGAGCATTTCACGATTCCGCGGCCGACGATCGTGCGCATGCCGACCTCGTGGCCCTGGATCGTCTTCACGCTTACCGAGCAGTTGGAGGGAATGTCGGCCGAGCTCGCCATAGCCGCGGGCCCGGCCACGAGCGCGCCACTCACCGGCAGCAGCACGCTCAGCCGGGCGAGAACCTTGGTAACGGAGCGCAACACGGCGATCTCCTATGCCTTGAACAATTTGGTGTAGGACTTTGTGACCTTGTCGAGGTCGGAGGCGATCCACTGCGCCTTGACCTTCACCTTCCAGGTCTGGATCCCCGACGGGTTCTTCACCCGGAGGTTGACCTCGCAGGCCATGTCCCGGGGCGGGTTGCCTACCGGGTTGATCGGGCCCTCCTGGCAGATCTTCTTCTGACCCACTTTGACGCCGTCCCTGTAGAGGGTCATCTCCAGCTTCACCCCGTAGACGTAGTCGCACGTCGAGCGGGCGTGGGCGTATACCTTCATGGGCGGCTGGCCCGGCGCCGCCGAGGGGCCGCCCGCCACGTATGTAGTGCAGGTCGACGCGGCCGCCACCGACGCAGGGGCCAGGCTACTGTCCGCGGATGCTGTGGGGTACGCCCCGGCCGCCGCCGAGGCGATGGAGCCTGCCGCGAGCACGCAGGCGATCCGTCTGCTGTTGAACATGGTTACGACTCTCCGATCGCGGGAGGTTACTTCACGAACTTGGCCGTAAGCGGGTTGCCGGGTGGTTGAGACGGGGCGTCCATGGTGATCTCCTTGTCGTGTTGGCTGTGGGTGTACGCCGACGAGTCCTGGACGCTGACCGGGTGGCTGACATGCGGAACACGTCTTTGGAAGCTGAACACTGGTGGGGCTCGGTCGTGCCTACGACGATCTGAGAGATCGGGAACAGGCCAGAGAATGCCGGAGCAAATGCGTCGCCATCCTCGATGAGCTCAGTCTGATCAGCCCCGACGAGATGCACGCGATCGAAAGCGACGAGAGACCGGATCCGCCTGAGGTCATCCGCAGGAACATGTAGGGCTCACCGGCTGGCGCGGATCGGGACAGGGAAGGTCAGTCTGCCTTGAAACGGGCCGTTGCGCTCGACGCCGGGCCGCCTGACTTGCCGAGGGTAACGGCGATCATGTACCACTTACCCTTCTTGAGCTTCGTACCCTTGGAGTAGCGGGCAACGCTGGGTTTCTCGAATCGTCATGTAGGGCACTTGAACTTCGCATACGACACTCTGTCGAGTTGTGGATGCGTGTATACGGCGACGATAATCTCTTTGCAATTCTTCGGCTTACCGGGCGCCCACATCACCTCAGCGTACGGCCGACCACCGATGCTGTTTCCCTGCCCAGAGCGGGCACGCAGATAATACGCTCCGAACGTCTGCTGCATGGCGTTGATGCTCGTCCATGAGTCGGCGCAGGCTTCGCCCAACGCCGACAGAGTCTCCGCGGCGACGGGACCGGCGAACACCGGCGTGAGAGCGACAGTGACAACTGCTGCCGATGCCGCAGCCGCGAGCGCGTGCCATATATTGCCCTTGCCCATCAAGATCGATCTCCTTATTCACTGCTCGGCGATTGCGTTGCCATAGCAGGCGTGAATAGAAGGGATTCCCGGACGCCGATGATGTGGGCCCGATTATTATGCGTTGTGTCGAGCGTTGATGTCGGCGTAGACCACTCTTTCGCGTGGCTGGGATTGTGCAGAGCTGTTGTCGCTTAGCCCGCCTTCGGGTCGATCATGTCAGCTAGAATGCGCTGTTGTCGTTAGCGAGCGCTCCACAGGATTTCGCTTTCCGTCTACTACAGATCGGAGACGACGGCAGAGTTCAGGTCGTGCGCCGCCGCGGGCGAAGCGGCGATCGTGATAGGGGCGACCGCAAGGCCGATGGCCAGGGCAGCGTGCTTAAGGAGGCGCGAGTGTGCGCGGGGGCATGACGGTTCCTCTCGCGTGCGGTCTGTGTTGTCGTGCGTATGTTTATCTGACCGGTCATACTCTCTGGCGAAAACACGCATGGAAGCGTGACGCGGATCGTAGGATTGCGATCCATGTCTCAGCGTGCCGTCGTTGTGACGGGGCATGCCGAGCATCGGAACTGTGATTCTTGACCTGCGGCCCGTTAGGCCGGCCACGCCCGACGCCGGCACTTGGTGTGACTCACATTCGGAACTGGCGTCCGGTACGGGGCTGCCTTGTTTTTGAGATGTCTACAGGTACCGCCGTCGGCCTGGCCTTGCGCCTGCCGATAATCTCATCCGCCCAGGTCATGGCCTTGTAGAGCTTCCTCCAGGGTGTGCGGCCGCTGATCCCCAGGAATGGAAACGCGTGCGACATGATGATCGGCTGTGCTCCTTCGCCTGGCCTACCTGACCGTCACGAACGCTTACTCCGTGCTGCGGATGCTGCCGATGAGCGATCGGGGCAAGGATGTCGAGATACTCGCCCTGCGTCATCAGATCACCGTTCTTGAACGGCAACTCGGTGCCGGTACCAGGGTGAGATTCGCCCCCGAGGATCGGACCTTTCTCGCCGCGCTGCTGGCATCGCTACCGCGCGAGGTCCTGCGTCGGCTGCGGCTTCTCGTTCGCCCAGATACGGTTCTGCGCTGGCGCCGCGATCTGCTGAAGCGGCGTCATGCTCGTACCTGCCGGCCGAGGCGGCCGCCTAACGTGCGCTCCATCCGCGCTCTCATCCTGCGCCTGGTTAGCGAGAACCCGGCATGGGGATATCGGCGGGTGTACGGCGAGCTCGCCGCCCTAGGCGTCAAGGTCGCCCCGTCCACGGTCTGGGAGATCCTCAAGCAGGAAGGTCTCAACCCGGCGCCTGAGCGGGCGTCCACCACGTGGGCCGACTTCCTGCGCTCACAAGCCGAGGCGTTGCTGGCCTGCGACTTCATCGAGACCGTCACCTTGGACGGGCGCGTCAGTACATCCTGGCCGTCATCGAGCACGCCAGCAGGCGCGTCCGCGTACTGTGCACCACCGCTCACCCGACCGCAGCCTGGGTCGTCCAGGTGATCAGGAATCTCGTGATGGACTTGGAGGACGTCGGTTGCCGGGCGCGCTATCTGAACCGGAATCGGGATGGGAGGTCTCGGCCCTCATGGAGTAGATCCTCGCCGATGCCGGTATTCAAACGGTGCTACCGGAGTCCGCATACCGCAGATGAACTCCGTCATGGAGCTCGTGCCGCCGTGAGCTTCTGGACCGCTGCCTGCTCTGGAACGAACGCCACCTACGGCACGCTCTGCGCGAGTACGAACACTTCTACAACCAGCACCGAGCCCACCAAGCCCTGGCTCAGGCGGCTCCACTACGCGCCGTCCAGGATCCGATCAGCGATCTGGCCAGAATGGCCAACCTCGACGTACGCCGACGAGACCGGCTCGGCGGAGCTCTCCACGAATACCGACATGCCGCTTGAACTGCATAGACGGAGATTCCGGCAGGCGCAGAGTCACGGCGATCTGACCGCCGCACAGCGGGCGGCGTTCACGATCGACGCATGCGTGCCCCAGTCGGACTCCGCCACGGCTGATTCTGCGAGATCGCGGAGAGTTACTGCGCGGCCCACGTGGCGTCTTTTGAGGAAGATGCAATATTCACATGTGTGTGAAGCTAATGAAGTAGGTACACTCCTTGAAGGACTTAAGGAGGCAGGGCCAATGGATGTGAGTGCCAGCTCAGCGGCCGGGCGCGACGAGCAGGCGGTTGGGCAGTTTGTCGAGAGCCTCGCCAGGCTGATGGCGGAATGGGGATTCCCGCGCATGTCGGCGCGGGTGCTGCTGACCATGATGAGCTCCGATGAGGATGGCCTGACGGCTGCCGATCTCGCTGACCGTCTTGATGTGAGCCCTCCCGCGATCTCGGGTGCCGTCCGCTATCTCGTCCAAGTAGGTCTGGTCGAGCGGCGCCCTGTCCCCGGCTCACGCCGTGACTTGTACCGGATTCGAGACAACGCGTGGTATACCTCCAGCGCTACGGTGGGCGGCGTTTATCAAGCCTTGGCCGACCTGTCTGCGGAAGGCGTGCGAGCGCTCGGTGGGGGCGACTCGCCCGCCGGCGCCCGCATCGCCGAGATGCACGACTTCTTTACCTTCGTCCAGAAGGAGATCGCCGCTATCCTCAACCGCTGGCAACAGACCAGGACATCCACCAGATCCAGCTGACCCTCTCCATCCCGCGCTGCCGGGAGCCCACGCAACAATGCGAAAGCGCTCCACCGCCACCGTTCCCGATAGTGCACTTCGGTCAGCGAACTGTGCTGGACCTCCAGCGGGACGCGCGAGAACAAGGTCCCGCGTCCGACTCTCCATCACGGAGTCTGCCGCACCGCCGAGGCATGAGATGGACAGGGTTCTTGTGCATCGGTGCCATGACCATCAAGCCCACCGAAAGGGGTGGAAGCCACCCGCGAGTGGTGGCTTTGGGGTTCTCCCTCGTAGCCCGTACGATCGGCGACGAATCCGTCGAGCGTTCCCACGAGCGTGTCGCCGAGAAGCATCATCCAGAGCCACTTGAACACGTCTGTCCTCACGTCATACAGCCGTCATGCAGGTCGCAGGGGAATTTCCGGATATAGCGTGGTTTGGCTGGTGCCGGGGTGTCTTCCGCTGAACGTGATCGTCAGCTACCAGGCGACGGGGAGGCGGTCCACTCCGTATACCAGTGACGTTTCCCGTAGTGGGATCTCCTGGGCGGGTACGGCCAGACGCAGTGTTGGGAAGTTGCTCAGCAGGGCGGTGAGCGCGATGCGCATCTCGATTCTGGACAGTTGCTGGCCGAGGCATTGGTGGATGCCGTGGCTGAATGCGAGGTGTCCGCTGGCCGAGCGGGTGATGTCGAGCCGGTCGGGGTCGGGGAATCGGCTGGGATCGCGGTTGGCCGCGGGCAGGGAGATGGTGACGGCCTCTCCTTTCTTGATGAGATGGCCGTCGATCTCGATGTCTTCCAGGGCGGCCCTGCCTGGGCCGATGTGCGCCACGCTGAGGTAGCGCAGGAGCTCTTCGACTGCCCCGTCTATCAGCGCCGGGTTCTCGCGGAGTGCGGACAGTTGGTCTGGGTTTTCCAGCAGGGCGAAGGTGCCGAGGGAGAGCTTGTTGGCGGTGGTCTCGTGTCCGGCGATCAGCAACGTCATGCCGATGGCTGTGAGCTCTTGATCATCCAGCTCCCCGCCGTCGATCAGGTCGCTGAGCAGGTCGTCGTCCGGGTCGGAGCGCTTGCGCTGGATGAGCTCGCCGATATAGCCGGCGAGGCTGACGATGGACGCTGTGACTTCCTCGATGGGGGCGTTCAGGGTGAACATCACCTTGGTGTCGTGCTGGAACCGGTCGCGGTCGGCATACGGCACGCCGAGCAGGTCGCAGATCACCAGGGAAGGGATGGGCAGCGCGAACGCCTGGACCAGATCGACGGGGGGCCTTGGCGGCGCATCGCCTCGATGTGGTCCTCGGTTATCTTCTGGATGCCTGGCTCCAGTTGCTTGAGGCGACGCACGGTGAACTTCCCTGTCAGCATCCGCCGGTAGTGGGTGTGCTCCGGCGGGTCCAGACGGCTGATCGCGCCAGGGGCGGCGGGCTTGGCTTCGTTCTGAGGGTACGGGGTGGGCACGAGGAAGTGGCGCAGTTCGGCCCGGGAACTGAAGCGGGTGTCGGCGAGGATGGCGCGGCCGGCGGCGTAACTGGTGACCAGCCAGCCTTCGTGCCCGTCCGGATAGGTCATACGGCTGATCGGACGTTCCGCACGCAACCGGGTCAGCTCTGCAGGAGGGTCGAAGGGGCATCCGCCACGACGGGTGGGCAGACCATGGGGGATCTTCGGAGTCTCTGTCATGCCGTCCTCTCAAGGTACGGGGAGTTGAGATCAGAGATCGCCGACAGTGCGCCTTCCGGGACGCGCATGCCATGAAGGCTGGATGCGCCTCGGTCCACACGGCGAACTGGTCAACGATCAGAGCGTTGCGACATCCTTGTTATGAACATACCTTAGATTCATAACTATGTGAAGTTTAATAAGCCGACGAAGGAGGGGTTCCCGTGGGCTGCGAAGTATGATTTGTTGTACATTTCATACTCACTGCTTGGGGGAGTCCGGCGAGTGAAACGACCAAGGGGGCCTGCTCATGGCTGTACCACCTCCGCCGCCGGGCAAGCTGGCGGGCACCGCAAGGGTCGGCGAGAAGGGGCAGATCGTCATCCCGAAGGACATCCGTGACATGTTCGGGATCAGGCCGGGCGACACCCTGCTACTGCTCGCCGACGTCGGCAAAGGCATCGCCGTCCTGCCCAAGGAGATGGCGGTCGGCCTGGTCGAGGCCGTCCTCGGCGAGTCGCCCGCCGCAACGTTCGACAATCGGGGAGAGGTCGATGGACCAGTCTGAGCAGACTCAGCTACGTCGTGCAGGAAGACCGTGGCATCTGTATGCGGTGGGGCTCGTCTTACTGGCCCTGTACCTCGTCGGTGCGCGTGACTACGTCTTGACCAGGACGCTGAATCAGGGGTACTTCGGCGAACAGGGCTACGGACCTGCCCAGATCGCGTACTTCACCGACTATCCGGCGATTCCGGCTGTCTTCTGGACCATCAACATCGCCGCCGGCCTGGCGGCGGCCCTGCTGCTGCTGTTCCGCTCCCGCCGGGCGACCCCGGCCGCGTTGATCGCCGCAACGTCCCAGTTGTGCCTACTCGTCATCACGTTCGGATTCATGGATCGATGGGCCATCCTCGGACCCAGGTTCTCCCTCATCGACATCGGCGTGTGGGTGCTGACCGTCGGTCTCTGGCTGTACTGCTACGCGATACACCGGCGAGGCGTCCTCCGGTGACGCCGGGCCGGCGGCGCAACGGCCACGATCGTCGCGGCCGCAAGGGGCATGACTCGCGCCCCGCGGCGCTGCCACAACCTGAACACGAAAACGTGGGAATGATGGCTCCGTCCCGGAGTGGAACAGCCGGACGGACCAACGGTTTCTGGAATCAGCTGACCGGAGGTCTCCGGTCTGTGCGGAGGTTGATATGAAAGCATGGTCACGCTGGCAGGACTGGGCGATCCTGGCCGCCGGCCTCTACGGGATTCTCTCCCCACTCTGGTTCGACGGCGAGCGAGGAGCCACCGGCACACTGCTCACTTTTGGAATCCTCATCGTCGGCACCGCCGTCGTAGCTCTCGCGAGACCGGCCATGGTGTGGGCGGAATGGGTGAATACCGTGTGGGGCACCTTGATGCTCACCGCCCCGTGGGCGTACGGGACGTACGACGACAACTGGGACGTGACGTTGACATCGGCGATCGTCGGTCTCGTCACGATGGCCCTCAGCCTCCATGTGGCGAACAAGGGCAAGGCAGCACAAGGTAGCTGAAACCGGCCTGCCGGCCGGGTCGCCGCCTTCTGGCCACTTCGTCGTGGCACGCCGGATGATGGGGATCAAGACGGTCTGAGACGCCGCGGGCAGCCGCGCCGGTGAGTGAGCTCGTCGCGCTGCTCCGCGGGTCGGCGGCCGCCGGACTGCTGCCGTCGATGGACAGGGCTGGCCCCAGGGCCAAAGCGTTCTCATGTTGTGGGACGGAGTAGCTGAAGGCCGTCGGTGGGGTTGGCTGTGGTAGTGGTCGGTGGCAGCGGCGATGTTGCTCCAGCCGATCAGGCGGGCCAGGCCGATGGCCAGGTTGCGAAGGCCGGCCATAATTCTGGGTGCGGTGCCGGTGCGGACCGGGAGGCGTCTTCGCGGTAGGTGACGTCGCGGATGTGGTGCAGGGCTTCGATGCCCCAGTGGCCGCGGATGACTGCGGCAAGCTGGGTGTGGGCGATCCGGCCTGGTGGGAGGCTGGTGATGGCGTAGAGGGTGACGATGGTGGTCTTGCTGGTGCGGTGGTCGGTGCCGCTGCGTTTGACCTGGATGGCCTGGGCGGCGTGGGGGAAGGGCAGTCCGGGGCCGGCGGTGCAGATCTTCATGGGGCGGATTTCGCGGCGGCCGTGCCCGGTCTCGTCGGTGCGGTCGTTGAGGATCGCCTCGCGCCAGGGCAGGGCCTTGAGCCGGCTCAGGAGTGTGGGCTGGTTGCCCTTTGACGATGAACAGGTAGTGGCCTCGCGCCTCGACGATCTGCTGGGCGTGTTCCTGCTGGGTGTGCAGGGCATCGGCGGTGACCACCACTTCGGTCAGGTCGAGCCCGGACAGCAGGGGTGTGAACGCGGGGATCTCGTTGCTCTTGGCCTCGACCTGTCGTTGGGGCACGACGATCTGTGTGTTGTGGTGGGTGGCGGCCAGCAGGTGGACGGTGCCGTTCGGGGTGCGGCTGCCGCGCAGGGTCTTGCCGTCCACGGCCAGGCCGGACAGCGGGGTCCGGTCTGCGGGCTGGTTACCTGAGGTGGCGGGCGGGGCGCAGGTGGCAAGCGCGGCCAGATAGGCAGGTCGCTGCGTCGAAGGCGTCGCCGTCGAGGCGGGCGAAACAGTCGTCCCAGGGTGCTGGTGGCCAGGTGCATCGTGCCGGGCAGGCCGGCACGGGCGCGCAGATCGGGGTCGTACCCGGTGATGAATCGGGCGATCTTCGCCAGGGAAGTCGCGCCGCCGAGTACGGCGAGCAGGGATAACGCGAGCAGCTGGCCCAGCCGGTAGCGGCGTCGTCCCCGGCGGCTGCGCGGGTCCGGGATGGTGTCCAGGAGCTCGGCGAGCGTGGGCAGATCGAGCGGTTCGGCGGGCAGTCTGGCGACGGTGACGTGCTTCAAGTGGCGGGAGAGCACGTCGATCGGGGATGATGGCACGCGAACGCGGCCCCTGTTCTTGATCGACTGGCTGACACCGACGATCATCAGGGGTCGCGTTCGTCATGTGCACCCCGAGGTGCCCTCAACACCTGCCTCACCGAGCTGGCGAGCGTCCATCAACACGCAACGGCCTTGGCTGCGTACCCCGGACAACCGGCGTCGTAGCGGATGGGCGTCAGGTTGAATCGGAAATTCCGATATTCTCTTCCCTATGCCGTGGCCCTGTCGTGGATTCAGGCTCAGGGGCATTTCTTCTTTAGAAGTCGGACGTCGATATCGTCGGTTGTTCTTCCGATCTTCTTCCTGCCCTTGGTGTGCGGGTTGACCTCGATACAGTCCACTACTTGGTCGGTGCCCTCGGGATAGACGAAGATGCGACGTTTCTTGTCGCAGTGATTATTGAAGTAGAAAGTCGTTGACTGTCCCCCTTCGCCCCAGGAGACATTGAAGCGCTTGCCCTTCGGAGAGTTGCACTTGGAGCTCCTGCGTGTGACGGCCAGGGTTTGAGATGCCGGTAGGGCTGTCTGCATGGATACGGAGTCTGGGATTTGCCCTCCTGCTGATCCGGCCGGTCCAGCCGCGGCTGTAGCCGAACCAGTTAGAACGGATGTGCTGGCAATAGCACCGAGTGCCAGCGTCGTGATGATAGAGCGCACTATTCCCCCGTAGGAGGTCTCGACGTTGCGGAATGGCGGACTGTAGCCAATTCCTCAAGACCAGGATCTGTCGCATGTCGTACGCCTGTCGATAGCGAAGCATTCACTGCTATTGGCAGAGCGTCTACAGTCGAACCCCTTGGGTGGGCCGGCGGCTGGGTGAGGACCGGATCCACTTCCCGCATCCTGGCCAGCCAGCGCAACCTGGCCATCGGCCTGCCACGCTTGATCTGCTGGACCGACATCGCCGCCGCCACCGACCACCGCAGCCGTCCCGAAGACGGCCTTCAGCTACTCGGTCTCACAACATGAGAACGCTTTGGCCCTGGGGTCGGGGACTGCTTCGATAATGCCGTGATGAGGTGACCCGTGCCCGGCAAAGCGACTACCGGCGACGAAAACGGGCGGCCGGCATGGCAATCGCCACAGCAATGAAAGAGAATTTCACCCTCGGGAGTAATGCGCCCTTCGCGAGGGTGGTCGGTTGCTTCTCATGCGCACCGAGATTCGTCAGCAGATCAACCGAAGTGAACTCGCCCGGTTGTCGCCAACGGAATTGTTCGACAGCTTGCCGTCGTCGTATCTTGCATCCGGTTTCACCCAGGTCGCTGCACCCTCGTATCCGACGTGCTGGTAGAGCGTGGCGTAACACCCGCTTCTGTTCCTGGCCGAACTGGTCTCGTTGTCCATGCCGTCGCCGCAGTCCTTACCCCAGGCGTCGCGCCAGTTAAAATCCCCGAAGTCCCTATTGTTTTCCCGGAAATTGTGCCAGTTGTCGCCCTCCACGCCCTTGTCGGCATTGAGATCCTCTTTCGTACAGGCTGGCCCGTCCGCTGCTGCGTGGGCCGTCATCGTCCGCGGCCGCAGGTACCCACCGGTGAATGTGGCGGTGGCCGTCACAGCGGTGGCGACCGCCATCGGGCCGAGTGCATGTCCAACCCTCATTGGCATTCCCTATCTATCGGAAGTCTGCCGAGAATTAAGGGGGCAGCTTCAGCGTGGAATGGACACTTTGTTGGCGTTGCGTCTACTCGAGCAGAGAGGATCGCAGGATGATCCGGTGAGGTCGCTGTCGCCGTGGCCTTTCAGGCCGGCCGCTTCTACGGACCGGTAGGCGAACGGGGCGGGTGGCACGACCATGGCGGGGACGCGTGCGCTGCCGAAGGAACGGGACGTCCCGTCGCCAACGGCGATGGTAGGCCAGTGCCGGGGCTCGAGGAAACACGAATATTGCAGCGGATCGCGTGGGCGCTTGAAACCCGGTCTGCACGCCGAGCGAATAACTTGTCGATCCCAGGCCAACGACATCGGGAAAGAAGTCTTGAAGGCTTGTATCTGATCGGTTGTGACGAGAGGGGGTGTGTCATGCGTACCAGTGGCTGGGGCTAAAACCGGGGTGAAGGTGCAACAGCACTCGAGGTGATCCTCGAGTGCTGTTCTACGCCATGCCCCCTCTGCGCACCAGACGGGACTCCTGCAATGGCCCTACGACAGCGGCACGCCGCACAAGGTGGAGGAATGCGGAAATTGAAAAGACTGTTGATGCTCGTGTTGCCCGCCCCTCTGCTGGTGTCACCCGCCACCGCGGCGGCGCAGCGAACCGTCGCGCGGGATCGTCCCCACACCGGTGGGGATTCTCTTGCCCGCCGTTACCCGCGCACGTCCGGGGCGAAGCTGTACCGGGCCCCCGTTCACGCGAAGTGACTCTCTGCGATGGCCAGCTTTGCGAGTCTTTTCAGGGTGCGGGAATTCCGCTATCTCTACCCGGCCTATGCCCTTTCCTACGTGGGTGACCAGCTCTCGTCCGTCGCCGTGGCTGTTTTGGTGTTCGACCGGACCGGTTCCGCGGCGGTCACCGCGGTGGCGTTCGCCGCGTCGTTCCTGCCGTCCGCTCTCGGCCCGGTGCTGGGTTCATTCGCCGACAGGTTCGCCCGCCGGGGCCTGCTCATCGTCTGCGATCTGGCCCGGGCCGTGCTGGTCGCAGCACTGGCGATTCCGGGAATGCCGATCGGCGCGGCGATCGCACTGCTCTATCTCGCACATTTGTTCACTCCGCCATTCACGAGCGCACGTGCCGCGTTGATGCCGGAAGTGCTCAGCGGCGAGGCGTACATCGCCGGAAACGGCCTGACCAACCTCACCTACCAGATCAGCCAGGTGGCCGGATTCGCGATCGGCGGCGCCACCGTCCTGCTGATCACACCTACGGGCGCCTTGCTCGTGAACGCCGTGACATTCGCGATCTCCGCGCTGCTCATCTGGCGAGGGGTCCGGCCTCGGCCCGCGCGGGAAAACCACGGCGTCCGCTGGTCGCCCCTCGCAGAGGCGCTGGAAGGGGTGCGCTACGTCTTCACCGATCCCTGGTTGCGATGCTGCCTTCTCCTGGTCTGGCTGGTGCCGGCCTTCGCCTTCGGCGTCGAGGCGATCGCCTATCCTCTCGCGGGTGAATTGGGCGGTGGCCCGTCGCTCGCCGGAATGCTCATGGCCACGATCGCCCTCGGTTACGCGACCGGGGCGATGATCCTGACCCGCTGGATCCCCTCCTCCGTTCGCGACCGCATCCTGGCGCCGCTCGCCGTGCTCCCCGGGGTCGCGCTGCTGCCCATGCTCGCGCACCCGCCGGCCCCCGTGGTTCTCCTCCTGCTGTTCTGCTGCGGCGTGGGGTGCTCGTTCGGCACGCCGCTCAACGCGATGTTCGTCCAGCGGACGGATCCGGCTTACCGGGGACGGGCCATGGGTGTCGCGGTCGCCGGCATCGCCGCGGGTCAGGGCGGCGGGTTTCTGCTGACCGGATGGGTGTCCGAGCTCGGTATCACCGCCTCGGCCGCCGTGGGACTGTGCGGTGCCGGCGCCCTCGCCGCCGCGCTGTGCTGCGGTGCAGCCTATTCATCGGTGTCCGCGCGTTCAGGTGCTCGGTAGGGATGACCTGAACTGGCGCGGGGATTGGCCGTAGGCGGTGCGGAAGGCGCGGCTGAAGTCGGCGGCGCGGCGAAATCCCCAGCGGGTGGCGATTTTGTGGATCGGGATGTTGATCAGGGCGGTGTCGGCGAGGTCGCGTCGGGCGCGTTGGAGTCGTTGGTCGCGTATCCAGGCTGAGACGGTGTGGCCGTGTTGTTGGAAAAGGCGGTGCAGGTAGCTGACGGAGATGTGGTGTGCGGCGGCGATGGAGCGTGGGCTGAGGTCGGGGTCGTGGAGATGGCGTTGGATGGTGGCGCGTATGCGTTGGGTGAGGGCTTGTGGTTGGGAGCCTGGTCGTGGGATGGGGCTGGATTCGAGGAGGCTGGAGAAACACGCGGTCACGAGGTCTACCAGCACCATTCCGAGCCGTTGTCCGTCGGCTGGAGTGAGTGTCAGTTTCTCGTTGGCCAGGTCCTGGATGAATCGTTTGAGGAGAGCGCCTACTCCGGTGTCGACGGGCATGCCTTGCCCGAGCAGGGGTGTCATCGCATCGTCTGGTAGGGGGAGTACTGGTTTGGGGATGGTGACAAGGGCCAGTTCGAGGGTGTCTCGTCCGTCGGATTGCAGGTTCATTTCTTCGAGGTGGGTGAGGTCGTGGGCGTAGAGGTCGCCTTCGTTGACTGTGTCGTGTCGCCCGGCCCATGTGGCGTCGACGGTGCCGCGCATGGGCAGGATGAGTTGGACGATGTCCTCGTCGTGGGCCGGTGGGTGATGGGTCTCTCGCTGGAGGCATACCGGGCGAAATCGCATGATCCTCAGAAGAGCCACACCGAGATCGACCACACGCCCACCGGTAGAGAGATCGCATTCGTCGGCGGCAATGATCTCGGGGTATGAATCCGTGCCGGTGCGCCGATCTCTCCAGGGCGTCGTCCGCAAGCGATCTGTCACTTTCCCACTCACTGGTATCTCCGCTTCGCATCTTCAATCTGTGGTGCGACGAGCCTTGTCCGCCTCGCGGGCTCCACGGCGACGACATCGACGCCCTGATCGCCGGCGCGCGATCGTTATGACTGGGTTCGAGCCAGTCGATCAGCCGTACACCCCTGGGTGTTGTCCCCGCCCTGCGGTCGTCACCGCGAAGATTCCTCCGGCGTGTGGCTGCTCGCGCAGTTCCTCCTCGGACAGGCCCACGCGGGCGGTGGTCACATACAGGGTGTCGAGGCGAGGGCCGCCGAAGGCGCAGCTCGTCACCTTGCGTGCGGGGATCTCGACGGTCGTGACGAGCCGGCCCTGCGGCGAGAACCGCTGCACGGCCCATCCCTCCCACAGCGCCACCCACAGGAATCCCTCGGCGTCGATGGTCAGCCCGTCGGGGCGGCCGCGGTCGATGTCGATCAGGCGCCGCCGGTTGCCGAGCGCGCCCGTCTCCGGATTGTGGTCGAAGGCGTCCACGCCGCCCGTGGGTGAGTCCGCGTAGTAGAACGTGCGCCCGCCGGGACTCCAGCCGAGGCCGTTGGAGACCGAGACGCCGGTCACCATGGTGTGGAGCGTGTTGTCGGGGTCGAGGCGGTAGAGCGCGCCCGCGCCCCTGGCAGCAGGGAGCAGGGTCCCTGCCCAGAAGCGTCCCCATGGGTCGGCCTTGCCGTCGTTGCAGCGTCCGCCCGATGGGTTGGTTTGCACCTCGTGCAGGACAGTACGTCCCGAGCCGTCCGCGGCGCAGCCGACGATCCCCGTCGCCGTCGCCAGTAGCAGACCGCCGTCGCGGCGGGTGGCCACGGCGCCGGTCGGCTCGCCCGCGGCGAAGCTCACGTCCTCGCCGGTGGCGGGGGAGAAGTGATGCACCCGCCCCGCCGGGATGTCCACCCACCACAGCGCCTGCCGCCCGGGGTCCCAGGCGGGGCTCTCCGCGACCGTCGCGTGCGCGTCGAGCGCCAGGTCGGCGGTCATGGGTGGGGCACCGCGGTGCTCTGATGGGTGAGGAACGGAAGCAGGCCGGGCAGTCCGCCCTCGTAGCCGATGCCGCTGTCGCCGCGGCCGCCGAAGGGGATCTCTGGCGTGGCGGGAGTGGCCACGTTGACGCCCCCGATGCCTACGTCGAGCCGGGCGAGCAGCTTCGCGCCCGCGGCGGCGTCGCCGGTGCAGATGTACCCGGCCAGGCCGTGCGCGGTGGTCGAGGCGTCGGCGATCGGCTCCTTCAGGTCGGTGAAGGAGCGGACCAGCGCGACGGGACCGAAGACCTCCTCCCGCCACTCCGGCCCATCCGTAGCCGGATCGACGACCAGCGCCGGTGGCACGTACCAGCCGCTCGCCTCCGCTCGCCGGCCCCAGTGCACCCGCGCGCCTGCGGAGTCCAGCGCGGCGATGAGACCTTCCAGACGCGCGGCCATCTCGTGGGTGCGTACGGGGCCGAGGGTCGTGCGCTCGTCCAGCGGGTCGCCGGGAACCAGGGCCGAGATCCGCCCGGCGAGGCGGTTGAGGAACTCCGCACGCACCTCCTCGTGGACCCAGACGTTGTTGGCGGCGATGCACGAGGCCCCGTTGTTGCGGAACTTCGCCACCATCAGCGTGTCCGCGGCG
Organism: Nonomuraea sp. NPDC049400; assembly: GCF_044466425.1. NCBI lineage: Bacteria > Bacillati > Actinomycetota > Actinomycetes > Streptosporangiales > Streptosporangiaceae > Nonomuraea > Nonomuraea sp. NPDC049400. Next base: position 35,027 of record NZ_JBITMP010000061.1, on the reverse strand, counting down.
TCGTCGAGGTCGGCGTCGGGCAGCACGATGAACGGCGCGCGCCCGCCCAGCTCCATCACCACGGGTGTGAGTGCCGCCCCGGCCGCCCGGGCGATGCTCCGCCCGACGGCGGTGGAGCCGGTGAAGTGCAGCAGGCGCACGCGCCGATCGTCCAGCCAGGCGCCGGTGATCTCCGGACCGTCCCCCGCCACCGTGTTCAGCAGGCCCTCGGGGAGCTCGGACTCGCAGAGCTCGGCGAAGGCGAGGCTGGCCAGCAGCGACAGCTCGGACGGCTTGAAGACCACGGCGCAACCGGCGGCGAGAGCGGGCGCGATCTTGCGGGCCGGAATGGAGACGGGGAAGTTCCACGGCGTCAGCACGGCGGCCACGCCGATCGGTCCGGTGCGCACGTGGTGCCGCAGGCCGGGGCGTACCGAGAGCACTTGGTCGGTGAGGGTGTGCGCGAGGCCCGCGTACCAGTCGAAGTAGTCCGCGGCCAGGGCGAGTTCGGCGCTCGCCTCACGGCGGCACTTGCCGGTCTCGCGGGCGACGGTCTCGGCCAGGCCGCTGGCGGCGCGCAGCCGCCCGGCGATCGCGCGTAGTACGGCGCCCCGTCGCGGGACCGACGTGGTGCGCCATTCCTCCAGCGCGGCGGCGGCGACGTCCACGGCTCGTGCGGCGTCGCGGCCGGTGCCCGTGGCGACGTGCCCGATCGGCCGCCCGGTCGCGGGCTCGACCACCTCGTAACGCGGCCCGTCACCGGCATGGGGGCGGCCGCTCAGCCGTACCCCGGAGATGTCGTCATGCATGATCGGTCCCTTCTCCGTCATTCATCCTTGTCGCGCAGCACGGCCAGGTAGCGGCGCGCGCCGTCCGCCAGCCGATCCCAATCCCTGTACTTGACAGCGTCCGCGTCGATGAGCCCGGCGCCGACGCCCACCGTTGCGCAGCCGGCCACAAGGCATTGCTTGCCGAGCTCGGCGGTGACCCCGCCGGTGGCCAGCAGCGGCACGTCGGGAAGCGGCTGGCGCAGCTGCTCGACGTACGCGGCGCCGGCAGGTGCGATGGGGAAGATCTTGACGAGGTCCGCGCCGGCGGCGTGTGCCTGGACGACCTCGGTCGGCGTGAATGCTCCGGGGATCGAGACCATCCCGGCCGCCTTCGTCGCCGCGACCAGGCCCTCGTCCAAGTGAGGCGAGAGCAGGAACGACGCGCCGGCGTCCGCGGCCGCCCTGACGTGGCCGATCGTTCGTACGCTGCCCGCCCCGACCAGCGCGCCGCCGCCGAGGCGCCGCGACAGCCCGGCGATCGAGTCGAGCGCGCCGGGGCTGTCCATGGTCGTCTCGAAGGCCGTCACCCCCGCGGCGTGGAGCGCGTCGCTGGCCGCGAGGACGTCGCAGGGCGCCAGGCCACGGTAAATGACCAAGAGTTCAGGAAATTCCATGCATCTCACCAGTTCGTGAAGGAACCGTCGCCGCGGAACAGGCGCGGCGGCTCGTTCCAGACAGACGTATGGGCAGCCGCCAGCGCGTCGAGGTCGACCTGCAGGCCGAGGCCCGGCCCCTCCAGTGGCAGCAGACTCCCGTCGCGCCACTCCGGTGCCGCGGGGAACACTCCGGGCAGCAGGTCGCCGGGAATGTAGGGCTGCTCTTGGACGCCGAACGCGGTGCACGCCAGGTTGAAGTGGAGCGCCGCGGCGGTGGCCACCGGACCGAGGGGGTTGTGCACGGCCACGCGAATGTAGTGCGTCTCGCACCAGCCGGCGATCTTCGCGGCCTCGGTGAGCCCGCCCGCGATGCACAGGTCGATCCGGGCGTAGTCGACGAGCTCCTCCTCGATCAGGGGCCGGAACTCCCACTTCGACGCCAGTTGCTCGCCGGCCGCCAGCGGTACGGCGGTGCGCTCGCGCAGCCTGCGGTAGGCCCCGAGGTTCTCGCACCGCAGCGGGTCCTCCACGAACAGCGGGCGCAGGGGTTCCAGCTCGCGGCAGAGCTGCACCGCCTCGGGCGGGTCGAGACGGGTGTGCACGTCGAGAATCAGGTCGACGTCCTCGCCCACCGCCTCCCTGGCCGCCGCGAAACACTCGACGCCCGCGCGTACCGCCGCGCGCGGCTCGAACGCCTCCCCGGGTACGGGCAGTGCCAGCCGCAGCGCCCGCCACCCCGCCTCGCGCAGCTCCGCGCAGGCCCGTGCGATTCCGGTGGGATCGCTTCCCTCCGCCCGTACGTGCGTGTAACAAGGGACGCGGTCGCGGACCCGCCCGCCCAGCAGGACGTGCACGGGCACGCCCAGCGCCTTGCCCTTGATGTCCCACAGCGCGATGTCGATGGCCGCGATGGCCGAGGCCGGCACCCGGTCGGCGGGGAAGAATCCGCCGCGCGACATCACCTGCCACAGCTGCTCCGTGCGCATCGGGTCCTGGCCGACCAGCATCGGCCTGATGTGCTCGAGTGCCCCGCACACCGCCGCTCCGCGGCTGGCGAGCCCCGACTCGCCGAGGCCGAGCACGCCCTCGTCGGTGTCGACGAGCACGAACAGATAGGTACGCCGCCCACTCCGCACAGGTGCCGCACGAATGTCGGTGATCTTCATGCCGTCTCCTCGCTGAAGTGGCAGGCCGACCAGCGGCCCGGTGCGACCTCGTGCGCGACCGGCCGCTCCGCGCGGCAGATCTCCCGCCCTGCCCCCAGGGCGCATCGCGTGTGGAAGGGACAGCCTGAGGGCGGCGCCAGCGGGCTGGGCACCTCCCCGGACAGCGCCACCCGGCTCCGATGGCGTTCGAGCGCAGGATCGGGCTCGGGCACCGCCGACAGCAGCGCAGCCGTGTACGGGTGCAGCGGCTTGGCACAGACCTCGTCGGCAGGGCCTTCCTCCATGATCTGACCCAGGTACATCACGGCGATGCGGTCGCTCATGTGCCTGACCACGGCTATGTCGTGGGCGACCAGCAGGTATGCGATGCCGAGCCGGTCCTTCAGGTCGAGCAGCAGGTTCACGATCTGTGCCTGGAGCGAGACGTCCAGCGCGGAGACGGGCTCGTCCAGCACCAGCACCGACGGGTCCACGGCCAGGGCCCTGGCCAGGGCGATGCGCTGGCGCTGGCCGCCGGAGAAGTCGCGCGGCAGCCGGGCCGCCATGGCCGAGTCGAGCCCGACCAGCTCCAGCAGTTCGGCCACCTTGCGCTCGATCTGGCCCGACTCCGCCAGCCCATGGATGCGCAGCGGCTCGGCGACCAGGCGGCCGACGGTGTGCCGCGGATTGAGCGAGGCGTACGGGTCCTGCAGGACGAGCTGCACCTGCCGGCGCAGATCCGTCAGCCTGCGGCCGTCGGTGGCCGTCAGGTCGTGGTCCCGCACGAGCACGGACCCTGAATCGGCTTTCTCCAGGCCCAGGAGGATGCGGGTGAGCGTGGATTTGCCGCAGCCCGACTCGCCGACCAGCCCGAGCGTCTCGCCGGGGGCCAGCCGCAGGCTCACGCCGCGTACGGCCTTGACCTCGCCCTTGGTGCGCCGGCCGAGCCCGCGCCTCTGCACCGGGTAGCTCTTGTGCACGTCGCACAGCACGAGAACATCGGCGACGGGCTCGCGCTGGCCGTGCTCGGCATCGGTTCCGTCGTGCTGGGGTGGGAGCGCGGGGGACGACTCGGCAGGCGTATGCGAGCGGCTGGCAACGGTGAGGCGCAGCCCGCCGTCGGTGACCCAGCAGGCGGCCTGGTGGCTGGGGTCCCGTGCGGTCAGCGGTGGCGCTGCCGCGTGGCAGCGATCCTCGGCGAACGCGCAGCGCGGCGCGAACGCGCAGCCATCGGGCGGGCGGCGCAGGTCAGGTGGCCGGCCCGGGATTGTTTCCAGCCGGTTCGCGCCGCCGGTGAGCCGGGGCACCGACTTGAGCAGGCTCCACGCGTACGGATGCCGCGGCGCGTCGTGCAGCGCGGCCACGGAGGCCTCCTCGACGATCTGGCCCGCGTACATGACCAGGGCCCGGTCACACAGCCGGGCCACCAGGCCGAGGTTGTGGGTGATGACGGCGACCGCGGTGCCCAGCTCCTTGTTCAGCCGCCCGAACACCTCCAGGATCTGCGCCTGCACCGTGACGTCCAGGGCGGTGGTGGGTTCGTCGGCGATGATGAGCGACGGGTCGCCCGCCAGCGCGATGGCGATCATGACACGCTGGCGCATGCCGCCGGAGAACTGGTGCGGATAGTCGGCCAGCCGCCGCGCGGGGTCGGGCACGCCCACGAGCTCCAGCAGCTCCGCGGCCCTGGCACGGGCGTGGCGGCGGTCGTGGCCGTGTGCCCGTACGGCCTCGGCGACCTGCTCGCCGATGGTCATGACAGGGTTCAGCGAGGACAGGGGGTCCTGGAAGACCATGCTGATCTCGCCGCCGCGTAGCCGGGCGAGCTCGGCCCTGGACATGTCGAGGACCTCGCGTCCCCTGTAACGGATGGAACCGGAGACGATCCGGCCCGGGTCGCGTACGAGCCGCAGCACGCTGCGGGCCGTCACCGACTTGCCCGAGCCCGATTCGCCGACAATGGCGAGCGACTCGCCGGGATGGACGTCGAAGCTCACCCCGCGCACGGCCTGCACGCGGCCCGGCCGGCTTGGGAAGTCGACCCGCAGGTCGCGCACCTGGAGCATGGGGTCTTGGCTGTCGTTCACGGATTCTCCAGGGGGTCATCCGCGGCGCAGGGCCGCGTTCAGTGCGTCGCCGAGCAGGTTGAGTCCGATGACCAGCCCGGTGAGCACGGCGATGGGCGCCAGAACGCCCCAGTGCTGCTCCGCCAGGTAGGGAAGCCCCTTCTCGATCATTCCGCCGAGCGACGGGGCAGGTGGCTGGATGCCGAAGCCCAGCAGGCTGAGCGCCCCCTCCAGGAACACGGCGCCCGCCGCGGACATCACGAAGTTCACCACGAGCGCGTCGACCGCGTTCGGCAGGATGTGCCTCACCAGGATCGCGGTGCGGGAGGCGCCCACGACGCGGGCTCCGGTGACGTACTCCCGCTCGCGCTCGGTGAGCACCGCCGTCCTGGTCAACCGGGCGGTGACGGGGATGCCGCTGATCACGATGACGATCAGCACCGTGGAGAACCCCGGGCCGAGGAACGCCGCCAGCGCCGCTCCCATGATCACCGTCGGGAAGGCCAGCTTGACGTCGAGCAGGCGCTGGATGAGGACGTCGGCGGCGCGGTGCGTGGTCGCGAGCAGCCCGAAAGCGATGCCGACGGCCTTGCTGAGCGGCACGGCCAGGACGATGATGACCACGTCCTGCCTGATGCCGTACAGCAGCCGGGACAGCACGTCTCTGCCCAGGTCGTCGGTTCCGAACCAATGGCCCGCCGACGGTCCCTCGAGCACCGCGCCCGCCTGCTGGAAGTCTGGCGCGTACGGACTGAGCCACGGCGCGAGCAGGCCCACCGCGACCAGCACCAGGACGATCGCCGCGCCCGCCGCGCCTCCTGGGGCGCGCAGCACCCGGGGCGTTCTCATGACGCCTCACCCTCCAGCCTGACGCGCGGGTCGAGAGCCGCGTGGATGAGGTCACCCGCCACCTGCACGGCGATGAAGACGACGACGAAGTAGACGACCAGGTCCTGGATGATCAAATAGTCATGGTTGACGACCGCGTTCGCCAGCACCTGGCCGAGCCCGGGCCAGGCGAACACCGCCTCGATGACCACGGCGCCGCCGAGCAGGTGGCCGACGCGCATGCCCAGCACCGTGACGACCGGCGGCAGGGCGTTGGGTAAGGCGTGCCGCCAGAGCACCCGCCGGGCGGAGACGCCTTTGGCGTGCGCGGTGTCGAGGTACTCCCCCTCGAGCTGCCTGCGCAACTCGGTCTCCAGGAACCTGCCCACGACCACCCCGGAGTGCAGCCCCAGCGCGATGGCGGGCATGGCCAGGTACTGGATGCCGATCTCCGGGTCGGCCAGCAGCGGCTCGCGGCCGCCGGCGGGCAGCAGGCGCACGCTGATCGCGAAGAGCAGGATCAGCAGGATGCCCAGCACGTACTCCGGCACGCCGAAGATCAGGGCGCTGGCACCGCGGATAAGCGTCTGGGGCACCCGCCGCCGGGCCATGGCCCCTGCGATGCCGAAACCCGCGCCGGTGAGGACGGTGACGACCAGGCTGGCCAGAGCCAGCTCCACGGTCGCACCCGCTGCCGCGCCGAGTGTGTCGGCGATCGGCGCGCCGGAGACGTAGGAGGTGCCGAGGTCGCCGGTGACCAGTCCGCGGGCCCAGTCGGCGTACTGCTGCAGCATCGGACGGTCCAGGCCCATGCGCTGCTCCAGGGCGGCCACGGCGGCCGGGTCGGCCTGGTCGCCGAGGATGACCGAGGCGGGGCTGCCGGGCAGCAGGCCGATCAGCAGGAAGACTACGACCGAGGTCAAAAGGACGGTTAGTGCCGCGGTCGGGACGCGGCGGGCGAGGTAGGACAGCACGCGTCAGACCACCGTCGAGTTTCCCAGCAGGACGTCGTCCCAGACGGTGTAGTCCCAGCCGGAGACGCCACTGGTGACTGCGGTGCTGGTGGCGTGGACGAGGTCACAGCAGAACGCCTCGTCCAGGATGAACTCGGTGACGGCGTCGTAGGCCGTGCGCTGCTCCGCCTCGCCCGTGGCGCGGAGGGCGGCCTGGACGAGCTTCTCGTACTGCTCCGAGTCGAAGTTGAACAGGTTCTGCGTGGCCCGGTAGGGCATGGCGCTGTAGAGGAGGTTGGTGGGGGAGAGGTTGTTGTACCCGTGCTGGCCCATCCACATGCCCTCGAAGCTGCGGCTCTCGATGCGCTCCTGCTGCTGGGTGGTGTTGAGCACGCGCAGCCGCGGCTGGAGCCCGGCCTCGCGCAGGTTGAACTCGACGATCTCCGCGGACTTGCTCACCGGCTGGGCCGACTCCAGGATCAGCTCTGCGCCGTCAGCTCCGGCCTCCTTCAGCATGCTCACTGCCCTGGGCAGGTCGCGGGCGTAGTGGTCGGCGAGTGTCTGGTTGTGAGCCGGGCTGGTGGCCGACCACGGGGTGGCGTTCGGGGTGGCCTTGCCTCGGTAGATTTCCTCTGCGACCCGGCGCCGGTCCAGCGCGTAGTGGATGGCCTGGCGTACTCGCTTGTCCTTCAGCGGACCCGCGTTGACGTTGCAGCCGAGGTAGACGCCGGAGCTGTAGGTGTCGTACGGAGTGATGGCGAACTTCTGGTCGGACTCGACCTGCTTGAGCTCCATGGGGCCGACCCCGGTGGCCAGGTGCACCTGGCCCGAGCGCAGCGCGGACATGCGGGCTTCCGGCTTGGTGATCACCCTGACCAGGACGCTGTCGAGGCCGGGCCTGCCGGACTCCCAGTACTTGGCGTAGCGGTCGAGCCGCAGGCTGGTGCCCTGCTGGTACTCCGCGAAGGTGAACGGTCCGGTGCCGACCACCTTGGCGCCGGTGATGAGTTCTTGGGCCGACTCCCGGTCCAGGACGATCATCAGGGACAGCGCGTCGAAGAGGTTGTTGACCGGTTCGTCGAAGGCCAGCCGCACGGTATCGGAGTTCACTGCCTTGACTTCGGAGAGCTGCTTGAGCAGCCAGGCGAAGGCGAACGGCGGCTGCATGTCGCTCTGGAACTCCACCGAGAATCGCACGTCGTCGGCGGTGAACGGCCGGCCGGAGTGCCAGGTGACGCCCTCGCGGAGAGTCAGGGTGGCGACGCGGCCGCCTTCGCTCGTCTCCCAGGCGGTCGCCAGCTCGGGGAGCACTTCGTGCGTCTTTCTGTCGAGGCGGACCAGACTGTTGAAGACCTGTCTGCGCCAGGTGGCGTTCTGCGCGGACTGGTTGACCACGGTCTTGGGGACTATGTCGGTGCCCTGTGCGATGACGAGCCGGCCGCCACGCGTCCCCGCGGCACTCTTGCTCCTGGCCTCCCGTTCGACGGCGGAGGTACAGCCGGCGGCGCCTGCGCCCAGCAGAGCCAGGCTCGTGGCTCCCCAACGCAGGACGTCTCTTCGAGCGGGCGGGTTGCTCATGGTGGAATACCTCCGTCGGCCCGCAGGATTAATTCCTGTCTGAAGTTAATGTTGGAGTAACGGCGCCGTCAAGACATTTGGCGCCAGAAGGTCAAGCCTGGCGACATGTTGACGCCCAAGGGTCCGCCTATTATCTTCCGAGCACAACTTATAGGGAAGGAAGGGCCCCGTATGAGCATGCGCATCACCGACCTCCGCCTGCGCCGTTTCCGCGCCACACAGAGATCGACATGGATGTTCCTCGAGGTCGAGACCGAGGACGGCCTGGTGGGGACCGGCGAGTGCTCCGACAGCGGGTGGCCGGAGCGGGTCCCGGAGACGGTCGCGGAGCTGGCACCCCGTGTGCGCGGGACCGACGTGCAGGCCGGGGGACAGGACCTCTGCGAGCGGCTGCGTCGCGAGTGCGCGGCACACGGCGACCCGCGTACGCGCTTCCTGCGGCGTACCGTGATCGGCGGCCTCGACATGGCACTGGCCGACCTCGCCGCGCAGGCGGAGGGCGTGCCGCTGTGGCAGTGGATGGGCGGTGAGCGGCGCGAGAGCGTCCCGGTGTACGCCAACATCAACCGCAGCGGCGGCAGACGCCGCCCGCAGGACTTCGCCGCCAAGGCCGCTGCCGCGGTCGCCGACGGCCACGGCAAGATCAAGGTCGCGCCGTTCGACGGACCGCCGCTGCCCGGCATGTCCATCGTCGACACCGGGCTCGCGATCGCCCAGGCCGTACGCGAGGCCATCGGCCAGGACGCCGAGCTGATGATCGACGTGCATCACAAGCTGTCCAGGGAAGAACTCGCCGTGGCCGTGCCGCGGCTGGACGCGCTCGGTGTCGCGTGGCTGGAGGACGCCGTGGACGTCACCGACCCCGAGGCCGTGCGCTGGCTGGCGGCCCTCGCCAGGGCGCCCATCGCCGGCGGCGAGACGCTCCACACCGCGGAGCAGCTGGCCGCCGCCCTTTCCACGGGCCATCTGAGGGTGCTGCTGCTCGACCCCAAATACACCGCGGGCCTGACGCCGCTGCTGCGCCTGGCGGAGAAGGTCACGGGCGTCGACGTGACGTACCACAATCCCTGCGGCCCGATCAGCACCGCCGTGTGCGCCCATCTGTCGACTGTCCACCCCGATGTCACGCTGGTGGAGTTCATGTACGGCGAGGATGTGGACCGCGCCGCCGTGGTCACCCCGCAGGAGACCGTGACGGGGGCGGGCCTGCCCCTTCCCACGGGCCCGGGACTCGGCATCGCCCTCACTCCCGGCCTCGCATTCCTCCCGGAAACGGCGTGAGCGTGGTCCGTCCGGTGATCCAGGGCGTCAGCCCTGTGCTGCCGACGCCTTTCCGCGCCGACGGGTCGCTGGACCGCCGCTCCTTCGAGCGGGTAAGCAGGCACACGTGGGAACTGGGCGTCGGGTCGGTCATGTTCCCCGGATTCGCCTCGGAGTACTTCGCGCTGGGCGACCTCGAGCGGCTGCAACTCATGGCGGACCTGGCCGGGACCGTGCCACCGGGACACCTGCTGATCGCCTCCGTGGCCGAGCACGCCACCTGCCTGGCCACCCGGCAGGTCAGGCGGTACGCCGGCCTCGGCGCGGGCGCGATCAACGTGCTGCCGCCGCATTTCGGCGACCCTCCCCGCGCCATGGTCCTCGACCATCTGTCCGCGGTGCTCGAGGCGGCCGGGCCGCTGCCGGTGGTCGTGCAGTTCGCCCCGCGCGACACCGGCGCCCGGCTCGACCCCGGCGATCTCGCGGGGCTGCGCGCCGCCCATCCCAACCTGGCCGCGGTGAAGGTCGAATGCCGCTCCCCCGGGGCGTACATCCGCGCGCTCAGCGAGCGCGGCGTGCCGTGCCTTGCCGGGAACGCGGGCATCGACCTGCCCGAGGCGCTGGAGGCGGGGGCGGTGGGCGTGCAGCCCGGCGGCGGCTTCGTGGAGCTCTACCTTCGCCTCCTGCGCCTGTGGCAGGCGGGGGAGCACAAGGCCGCCCTGGCCCTGCACGCGCGGCTGGCTGCCCGGCTGGAGTCGTGGTGGCCCGTGCCGGGCAGACCGCTCGCGATGGGCAAGGCGATCGCCTGGCGGCGCGGGCTCATCGACGGGCCGTACTGCCGGGCGCCAGGCCCGACGATCCCCGACGGCCCGGGAGATCCCAACCTGACCGAGGTGGACGGGTTCATCCGGAAGTTCTCCCTCGACAGCCACGACCCACGCTGACCGCCGTCAACCGGGACGCGTTGCGCCGCGTCCCGGCCGACCGTGGTCACGCCGGTGCGCGTTCCGACTCCCGCCAGGTGAACTCCGGCCGCCAGCCGAGCACCCGGGCCGCCTTGCCGACGTCCCACACGGACGCGTGCCCGGGCAGTGGCCGGCGGATGGCGGTGTCCGGGTGGTGGCGGCGCAGGAGCTCCTCGGTGGGCACCTCACTCAGGGTGTCGGCCGCGGCCACCGCGATAACCTCCCAGCCGATGCCCTCGGCGGTCACCGCGGCGGCGAAGGCCCGGGCCAGGTCGCGCACCTCGACGTACGCCCACAGGCCCCGGCGCAGGAAACCCGGCTCGGCCCGCTCCCGGCGGATCCGCTCCCACAGCAGCTCGGGGGTACCGATGGCGGGGAAGCGTAGCGCCGCCACCGACAGCCCGGTGGCCCGGTGGAACATCGCGCAGGCAGCCTCGTCTGCCTGCTTGGACAGGGCGTAGCCGTCCTGCGGGCGTACCGGGTGCGCCTCGTCGACCGGAGCGTACAGCGGGGACAGCTCGCGCGGCCCGCCGGAGATGCCCAGTACCGACCCGCTCGACGCCGTCACCACGCGCGGCACGCCCTCGGCGGCGGCGGCGTCGAGCACGGCGTACGTGGCCGCGGTGTTGGTGGTGTAGATCGTGTGCCCTGGGCCGGTGCGCGGGTTGGGCATGGCGGCGAGGTGGATGACCGCCCGGGCACCCCGGAAGACGGTCCGCAGCGCACCGGGGTGCCCGATGGGCATGGTGTACACGCGCACGCCGGGAGGCGCCGGCGCGGCCACGCGGTCCACGCCGACCACCTCAACGCCCGCCGTCACCAGGTGCTCGACGACCGCCCTGCCGAGCCGTCCCGCCGAGCCGGTGACGACGACGGCCTCCTGCCGCTGGATCATGGTCGATCCTCACACCATGTGAACGGATTCGGGGCGGTGGATGAGCTTCTTGAAGGCGTCGAGCCGCTCGCCTTCGAGCACCCAGGTGCCGTTCGGGGACTCCACGCCCGAGTTGAAGTACGACAGTGCCACCAGCCCATGATCCAGCGCGTACTCGTACGCGTCGACCAGCCAGGCGGCGGACTTGCCCGGCTCCCGGGAGGCGTGGCGGACGCCGTACTCGGCCACGAACACGGGTTTGCCCCACTTGCGGCAGGTGGCGACGGGGCCGCCCCAGATCTTCTCCGGTGTCTTCCACGGGCGGTACTTGGGCTCCGAGGTGTCGTAGGTCCACCAGGGGTTGTAGTCGTCGACGCCGATGAGGTCGGCCTCGGGGATGTGCCACGCCTCGACGTCGTCGCCGCCCTGCCAGATCCAGCCGTTGAGTATCGGGGTCACGGCGATGTTGGGGAACCGGTGCAGGATCGGGGTGGCGTGCTTGTACATCGCGCGGTAGGCCGCGGGGGTCTGCTCGCCGCGCGGCTCGTGGTGCAGGCAGAACCAGACCGGGCCCGGCACGCTGCCGAGCGCCGAGGCCACCTTGCGCAGCCAGGCGTCGTGCTTGCCGTCGGCCACCTCCTGCCAGGGGCCCGGCAGCTTGGTCGAGATGACGGGGATGCGATGGTGCTTGATGTCGTCCAGGGCGACCCGCCGCATGTCACGCCACTGCTCGTCATTGACGTACTTGAAGTAGCTGCGGTGGCAGCCGAGCGTCGTGCCGATGCCGGCCTCGAAGCTCGGCACGGTCTGCTGCGGGCCCATCGAGGACCCGTACACGATCTTGTTCTTGCCAGGGTCGCCGGGGAAGCGCCCCCTTCGCCACCGGGGCGTGGCCGCCACGGCCGGGTCGGCTGGCAGCAGGCCGAGGCCTGCGGCGCCGAGCACGGCCGCGCCGCCGCGCAGGATCGAACGCCGCGAAGGCGTGCTGTCGACGGTCATTTCCTTCTCCTTCCATCAAAGGCCAGGTTAAACTTCTAACAGAAGTTAATCTCCGTGACCAGCCCCTGGTACGATCTAAAGCAGGATGGCTCGCCCGTTGACGGGCTTGGTCTTCGAGCCGTTTAATTCCACTACGCAGAAAATCTGTGCGTAAGGGGAGTGATGGCCATGCGGAGCCCGACTGCGGCCTCTCGTGCCGCGGCGACGTTCGACGTGCGCAGGCACAACGTGGCCGCGTTGCTGCGGGCCCTGCTCAGGGAGGGGCCTGCTCCGCGCATCGATCTCGCCGAACGGCTCCGCCTGAGCTCGGGGGCGACCACCCGCATCACGGCCGAGCTCACCCGGGCGGGGCTGCTGGAGGAGCTGCCCGCACTCGTGTCGGGCGATGCCGGCCGCCCGCGCGTGCCGCTCGACCTCGCCTCCACGCGTTTCCATGCCGTGGGCATCCACGTCGGCCTGCGCCGCACCACCATTGGCCTGGTGGACCTGCGCGGCCGGCTCGTCGGCAGCTCCGTGCGGATCGCGCACGACGGCGAGCTCGACCCCGCGGTGGTCGTCGCCGAGGCCGCCGATCGGGTGGCCGAGCTCGCCCGGGAGACGACCGCGCAGATCATCGGCACCGGCTTCACCACGGTCGGCCGGGTCGACGGGGCCTCCGGCCGCATAAGAGACCAGGACGTGCTCGGCTGGACCGACGTCGACGTCCCGGCGCTGGCAGCCAGCCGCTTTCCCGGTCTCCTCGTCGTCGAGTCGACCCAGCGCGCCCTGTGTAGGGCGGAGATGTGGTTCGGGGCCGATCGGACCATTCAGGACTTCGTGCACCTGTTCATCGGCAACGTGATCGGCGCCGGCATCGTCATCGGCCGCGAGTTGCACCGCGGTCAGGGTGAGGGTGCCGGGCAGATCGCCCATCTCCCGCTCTCCCGGCCCGCTCAGATGCCGTGCGAGTGCGGCCGCGGCGGCTGTCTCATGTCGATCGCCGGCGATCGTGCCGTCGTCGGCAGGGCCGTACGCGAAGGGCTGCTCGGTGAGGGGCAGACGATCCACGATCTGGCCGAGCTCGCCCGTGGCGGTGATGCCCTGGCCGACTATCTGCTGCGCGAGCGCGCCCGCGCGATCGGCGAGGCCGTCGTGATCGTGATGGACCTGCTCGCCCCCGACCGGGTCATCGTCTTCGGCACGCCATTGCTGGTGCCCGACCACATCGACGAGATCCGTGGAGAGGCGCGGCGGTGGATGCGGCGGGAGTTCGACGCGGAAAACATGATCACACCGAGCGCCCTCGACGACAACGCGCCCGTGATCTCCGCTGCCACCTGCGTGCTCGAGCGCTTCTACGCCGACCCGTTCGCGCTCATCGGCTGAGCTTTTTTCTGCCTGCTGAAGCCAGTTAGCGCTATTAATTTATAGTCGAAGTTAATAGCAGCTCCTGCCCTGGGCGGGGGCCGGCGGTCCGCTTTCGCGTCAAGTCTTGACGAAGACGGCCGCGTAACGACCGCTCTCGCTGTTCACTTGAACGGGGTAGAGGCCTCGGGCGCGCTGCTGGTCGAAACGCCACTGGTAGCCCGAGCTCGACATGTCGATGAAGTGGGACCAGGTGCGCAGGCCGTCCTTGCGCCAGACGGCCGTATATGTGCCGTCCGGACCCACGGCCACCTGCGTCGGCCGGAAGCCCTGCTTGGTGCGCTTGACGTACTCGGCCTGGTGCTGTGCGGACGTCTTCCCGGAGGTGTAGAACCAGCTCCCGCCCGGGTTGGCCGTCCAGACCCCCACGTAACGCGGGTCGGCGGCACCGCCGTACACGTCGACGGACGTGAGCACGTAGCCGGCCGATGACAGCTTCTGGTTGATCGATGCGAACTGGGAGGCGCTGATGTTGTACCGCGTCTGGAACTTGCCGCTCTTCTTCTCGAAGATGGCGGCGAACTTCACGCTGCTGCCCGAGCCGGTCGCGGACACCGAGGCCGGCTGGTACCCCTTCTTGATGTAGTTGGCATACCGCCTTAGATAGGCGGGGTATGACATCTCGTGATAAATCCCCCAAGCCGGGCCGGTGCGCCTGATCCACACCGCGGCGTACTTGCCGTCGTCCGAGACGTTGACGGTGATGGGGCGGTAGCCCTGCTTCGTGAGGGCCCTGGTGTATGTGGCGTGCCGCCCGGCGCTCGCCGCGTGGTAAGCGAGGTAGGCGGGATTCACCGAGGTCTCCGCCCTTGCCGGCGAAACGGCTGCTGCGGGCGCTATGACACCGGCCGCCACCGCCATGGCGGTGGCGATTTTCCCGGTCGTACGCATGTTTCCTCCGAGGGTGCTAATTTCTGTGGACGGAAGTTAAACCTAGCCTGACTGGAGCTGTCAACCGGGGTTAGCTGTTATCTGGAGAAATTCGGCCGGAGCGGTCAAGGTAGTGCCCTCGGCCGTGGGGGTGCCGGAACCGCATCGCCGCCATCACGGCCAGGCTGGATGGGCTCCTCATCGTCGGAGCTCCTTCAGGTGAGGTCGCGGCGCTGGAGGGCGGTCAGGCCGAGGACGGCGAGCAGGAGGCTCACGAAGGTCAGGATGAGCAGCGGCCATGCCGGGCGCGACGCTGGCACCGGCGGCGCTGAGCGCGGTGAGTCCGGCCGTCCAGCCCAGCAGTTGTCCACGCTGGCTGCGCCAGGCCAGGTTCAGCGGGCTGCGCAGGCCGGGGGCGGCCTCGACCGGGCCGATGTGGGCGGGCAGCACGCCGGCGCCCAGGTCTCTGCGGGTGTTCAGCCGGTAGGCGAGGACGGTGAGCGCCGCGGTGACGGCCAGCGGCACGAGGAGTACCCACCAGCGGTTGTCGCCGAACGGCTGCGCCAGGTGGCTCCAGCCGTTGGGAGACAGCCAGCGCAGCCACAGCACGCCGCTGCCGTCGGCGAGGAAGCGGATCATGTATCCCGCTCCGAGCACCGAGGAGGCCATCGCGATCGCGGTACGGGCCCGTTCGGACAGTTGTGCGGTCACCGCCGCGACCGCTGCCAGCACCAGGCCAGGCGCGGACAGGGCCAGCCCGAATACCACCGCCCCGGCGGGATCCAGTCCGAAACCGGCCAGGCCCAGTGCGGTGAGAGCACCGCTCAGCAGGATGAGGCCGCCGGTTTCGATCAAGCTCGCCGTCATGGGGGCCAGGCGGCCAATCACGCCGGCGCCCAGCAATTCGGCCCGGCCGGATTCTTCCTCGGCGCGGGTGTGCCTGATCACGTTCAGCACCGCCATCAGGGCGATGAGGGTGAAGGCGATGTCACCTATCTTCCACAAGGTCAGGTTGCCCAGGCCGTCGCCGTACAACTGCCCGGTGAACGCGGTGAGCGCGGCATTGTGGTGGATCTGGGCCACGAAGTCGGCGCGGTGCCGCGCGGTGGGCAGCAGCCCGGAGTACTGCTCGGCGACGCCGATCACCAGCAGGAGCAGGAAGAGCACCCAAACGGTCCCGGTCAGGCGGTCCTGGCGCAGGTAGAGCCGGACGAGCGGTCCGGTCCCTGTGAAGGAGTTCATCGCTTGGCCTCCGCCGCGTGCTTGCCGCCGTTCGAGCTGGTGGTGTAGTGGCGCAGGAATAGCTCCTCCAGGGTGGGCGGATGACTGGTCAGGGCGCGGACGCCGGCGTGGCTGAGCAGTTCGAGTAGCGCCGGCAGGGCGACGGCGTCGGCCTGACAGTGCACCCGCCCGCCCCGCACGTCCACGTCGTGGACATCGGGGACGCGGCTCAGGTCAGGAAGGGGGCCGGTGATCTCGGCGGTGACGGACGTGCGCGCGAGGTGGCGAAGGTCGGCCAGAGTGCCGCTTTCGACCGTGCGGCCGTTGCGGATGCTGACTCGGTCGCACAGGGCTTCGACCTCGGACAGGATGTGGCTGGACAGCAGGACGGTGCGGCCACGCTGCCGCTCTTCGGCGATGCACTCCTGGAAGACGGCCTCCATCAGCGGGTCCAGGCCCGAGGTCGGCTCGTCGAGGATGAGCAGGTCGGCGTTGGAGGAGAAGGCGGCCACCAGGGCGACCTTCTGCCGGTTTCCCTTGGAGTAGGTGCGGCTTTTCTTGCGTGGGTCGAGTTCGAACCGCTGCAGCAGCTCGGCGCGGCGTTCGGAGTCGTTACCGCCGCGCAGCCGGCCGAGCAGGTCGATGACCTCGCCTCCGGTCAGGTTGGGCCAGAGGGCGACGTCGCCGGGCACGTAGGCCAGGCGACGGTGTAGTTCGGCGACGTCGGTCCAGGGGTCGCCGCCCAGCAGGCGCACCATGCCCGCGTCGGCGCGGATGAGGCCGAGCAGGACACGGATGGTGGTGGACTTGCCGGCCCCGTTGGGGCCGAGGAATCCATGGACCTCGCCGCTGCGCACGGTGAGGTCGAGGTGGTCGAGCGCGCGAGTCGGGCCGAAGGTCTTCACCAGGCCGGAGATCAGGATTGTCGATGACACTCTTAGGAAGATACATAAGCTTCACCAGCTTGTGAAGTTAGTTAAGAAAATTCATTGCCTGAAGGACTTGATGGGGCGAGACCATGGGCGCCCCGACGGCAACGGGACAAAGCGGCCAAGGATCCGACACGGGCAGTCTCGCCCGGCACACGGAGCGCGAGCGGCGGCATCGGGTGAATGCCCGGCCCCGTTCGACTACGCCGCTCAGCGGTCCGTCACTCGACTTCACCACCGCCTCGATCAGGTCCCGGATCGGCCGCGACGCGTCCAGGAACGCGGGCAGGTCGCTGTGCCGGGCCTCGAGCAGTCCCGTGTTGATGTTGGAGAACGTCGGGATCGTGTGGCCCCCACCTGGCATGTCGGCAACCCCGTCAGCAGTTGCCACGTTCCGCCAAGCGGCGTCGTCCGATATTTGACGGGCCCATCCGAGTGCTCCGGTCAGTGTCAGCGCGAAGCCGTGTCCGCCGACGCCGTCCAGCCCCTCCAGCTCGTACGTGCGCGCCCGGCATGCCGCCGCGGCACGCCCGCCGCCACGTCGGACCAGGCCGTGGCCGAAACGCGCACGGCCACGGCGGCCAGGTCGTCACGCGCCACGACCGAGACCCGCCTGTCGCCGAGCGGCGTGGCGAACATGCCGCTCTCCGCTGCGGAGGCCGCGCCAGCCGGTGCGCATCGACGGGCTCACCGGCGCCGTGGCAGCCGAGATCATCGATTTATGTGACGAAGGACACGGGCATCGAGCCCGCTGGGGCGTCACCGCTGTCAGGCGGCGTTGTCACTACGTCTTGGGACGCAGCCGCGCGCACGTCTACATCTCTGGTAGTAGCCGCAACTGTCGTCGTCCGGGTGACGACGCCCAGGATCTTCTGGGGAAGTATCGCCGCCATGACGAATTCAGGGCGTTCAGCAACCGTGCTCTTGGTTCTGGCCATGGCCGTAGGGGGTGTTGCCGGCATCGGCTGGCCTGGCCCGGCGGCCGCCGAAACCGGTCTGGACAAGTACCTGGGGATCTGGAACTACGATCAGCCGGACCGCGAGAGCATGGGGAATATCGCGGAACTCACGTGTCCGGCCACGCATCCTGAGTGTGCGAGTCCGAATCCCTCGTCACCACCGGGATCGGCGTTGCAGATCCCGCAGATCGGCTGGATCGTGTTCTCGAAGAAGGCCGACGGAAGAGTCGTGGGGCGAACCGACCGAGGCTGCACATGGCAGTTCGCCGCTCGGCCAGATTCCCTCCAACTCGATCCACCCTCGCAATACTGCTTCAACAAGGTGATCAACTCGGGCTACACCCTGACCCGCTGGTCCGTGACCGTCTCGGGGCGGCACGAGAAAGAGACCATCACAGGCGTGAGCCACCATCCGAACGGTGACTACGACTTCACGCTGGAGCGTGGAGCCCGTACCAAAGCCACGCCGGAGTCATGGAGCAAGGTAGCGAGGCGATTCACAGGTACGTGGAAGTACGTCACAGCGGACCCGTCACGCCTGATCAATATCATCACGTACCGATCGGGTGGGGAGGACGGTGCGCCGCAGGTCACCCAAGTGCCGCTGCGCGGCCTGGTCGAGATGAGGGTGAAGCGGGACCTTACGGTGGTCGCTCGGACGGAGGACGGCTGCCGGTGGACCATGACGGCACGCGGGAACACGGCCGAGCTGAGCCCACGCGAGCAGGTCTGTCGCCTCCCCGGCCAGACCGTCATCATGGCTTTCTGGCAGGTGGCGAGCGACGGTAAACAGCAAGCGTCCATCATGAACGGTACCGTTCAGCATGACGGTCTCACATCGAGCTTCGTGCTGAACATTGGGGCCCTTTCCAGGCACTGACTGGGTGACCTGGCCCGGCGGCAGTTGCCTGGCCGGTCTCGCAGTAGCGGTGCCCTCGATTGGGCCGTTTCGCCGGTCACGCCTTTCGGTGGGATATCGCCGCGGAGCCGACCTTCTGACCTCGGCTGGAACCGATCGTTTTGGCCGTGGACGCCCCGGTCCCGGCCGAACCGGAATGGTGGGCCACCTCGACCAGCATGAACGGCACCGCTCTCGGCCAACTGCCCATTCCCATAGCCGACGATGCACTACCGCTCGCCACAGCGCTGACTGAACCTGGCACCTGGCGCCAGCACACAGGCAACAGCCGCGTAGTCCAACCTCGGCTCACGACTGCTTTGGCCGGAGAGTTCATTATTCGCCTGACTGCGGTGACATGCCTTATTACGTTCCGGTCCGGGCACGTTGACCGACGTTGCGGCGCTTGTAGGTGAGGGCGTCGAAGGGCGTGAGGGCGGCCCCCGCGGCTGCCCTTGTGTTTGCGGTTGGCGAGCTGATCTCGCCGCTCGAGGATGTCCGCCTTGATCCCGCGTCAGTGCAGGTCAAGGCGGATTTTGTGAGTGGAGTACCCCTTATCGGCGATCACCGTATCCGGCCGTATGCGCGGGCGGCCGCTGCTGGGCCCACGTTCCGCCTAATTCGGAATCTCTGGAGCGACAGAATGCCTGCTGGCCTGCGGCTTTGCCTTCTCGGCTGCCATAGGCCGTTTCTCTAGGCTCAAGCATTTCCGCAGGTAGCAGGGCCAGGCGGCGCGATCTGCATCCGCCACGCCAGCCCGAGCGGTCGGCGCAGGCGGTCCGGCGCATGGGCGGGGCAGAGCCGCGGCGGCACAAGGCCGGCGCCGACGTCCCGGCGGCGGGCCGACAGCCTGTAGGCCACACCGATCAGGGCCGCGACGAACGCTGCCACCAGCAGGAACACCCACCATTGCGCGCCGCCGAAGGCGCGAGCCCGCAGGATCCAGCCGTTCGGCATGAGACAGCCCAGCCATTCCATGCCCTGGCCGCCCATGTCACTGACGCGTCGGACCAGGTAGGCGGCGAAGAACACGGTGAAGGCCATGGCGCAGGGCATGTGGGCGCGGGGCGCACAGTGCTGGTCGTGCCGCCGTACACGATCCGCTGCAGCTTCTGGCCTTTGGGTCCGTGAGCCTGCGGACCCTGACCGGTTGCCTAACCAGGCCTTCCGAGCGTCGATCGAACGCGATCAGCACCATCCAACCGGCAGCAGCGCCCTACACGCCAACCCGGTGATCGTTTTCGGTCACAGCGCCAGCGACCATGCCCGTAGCGTCGCGGCTGGTAGACGCAGGTCACATTCAGTTGGCTGTGACATCTGGCCGGGCTGTGTCGTCGGTGGGGTGTACAGCCGAAACGACAAGGAGAACAGTGTGGACGCCCGTCTCAACTTTCTTGGCAGCCCGATCGCGAAGCTCCTGAAGCATGTCCTGTCCGCGGGCAAGGTCGTACATGATTCGCCCCTGCTCGCCACAACGCAGGAGCTGGTAGCGCTTCGCGTCAGCCAGATCAACGGTTGCAGCGTCTACGTCGACATGCGCACCAAGGAAGCCGCGCACGCCGGGGAATCCTCGGTACGCCTCAACCTGGTCGCGGCGTGGCGGGAGGCAAAGGTTTTACCGAGGCGGAGCGGGCCGCCCTGGAACTGGGCGAACAGGGCACCCGCATCGCCGACGCCGCCGGTGGTGTCAGCGATGAGGCCTGGGCGAACGCCGCCAAGCACTTTGACGAGGATGAGCTCGCCGTCCTGGTGGGCCTCATCGCCATCATGAACACCGTCAACCGTTTGAACGTCATCACCCAACAGCCCGTCGGCGACTACCAGCCCGGCCAGCACGGATAGTGATGTCGATCTGCGTCAGGCTGGGTGGGACGAACTCCAGCAGCCCACTCCCACCTCTGACCTCTGAAGTTCAAGATACGCAGGACGGAACACGTGCCGCTGAGTCCGTGGCAGCGCCACCGAGGGCTCTGGCAGGCCTTGTTGAGGTCCCGCGTGCGTGTGGAGGGCGCGTTTCAGCGTCAGATCGCCTCGAGGTTGGCGTTGACGAACGATGTTTCATCTCGGCGGTACGACGGCGCAACCCCTCGGAGCGTGAGGCGACGCGTCAATTTCACAGTTCGGTGCGTTGTCTCGTCGAACCGGTGAGGGCAGTTGCGACCAACGGGGTCGGCAACATCATGAGCATCCCATCCGAGCCAGGAGATGGCCGGCTGGATCCGGGCCTGAGCGCGATCATGAGCGAACGGCGCCAGCTGATCAATCTCGCCTACCGGCTCCTCGGCTCTCTGACCGATGCCGAAGATGTCGTCCAGGAGACCTACGCCCGCTGGTACGCCATGACTCGCCAGCAGCAGGAGGCCATCGAATCGCCTGGCGCCTGGCTCACTACGGTCGCCGGCCGCATCTGCCTCGACTTGCTCGGCTCCGCACGGGCCCGGCATGAGAGGTATGTGGGCGAGTGGATCCCGGAGCCGCTGCCCGATCGTACAGAGTGGAACAACGGGTGGCCGGGCGGTGGTCCGGTCGACCCGGCTGACCGGGTCACCCTTGAAAGACTCGTGTCGCCACAACTCTGGGTTGTTGCTCAGCCGAGCCCGCACCTGTGGAGTGACCTGCCTCACAAACTGTCACAACCACCGATCACGCGGTGTCTTGAGGTCAAACGCCAAGAAGTGAAGGAGACACCATGACTGGGAACACTCATGTGGTCGTGATCGGCGGCGGATACGCGGGAGTCATGGCCGCCAATCGCCTGACGCAGCGCGACGACGTGGCCGTGACCCTGATCAACCCGCGCCCGGCCTTCGTAGATCGGATCCGCCTTCACCAACTGGTGGGCGGGTCCAACGACGCGGTCGTCGGATACAAAGACGTCCTGGCCGACGGCGTCAGGCTGGTGGTCGACACCGCGACCAGGATCGATGCGGCCGGACACAGCGTGATACTGGCGACCGGCGGCACGGTCGACTACGACTACCTGATCTACGCAGTGGGCAGCGGCAGCGCCGACCCGGGCGTGCCCGGAGCGGCCGAGTTCGCCTACCCGATCGCCACCCTGGAGGAGGCGCAGCGGCTGCGGCCAGTGCTAGACGCCGCGCCCGCAACGGCCGCCGTGACGGTGGTCGGAGCTGGTCCGACCGGCATCGAGACCGCCGCCGAACTGGCGGAGGCCGGCCGCACCGTGACCCTGGTGTGCGGCGGGGTGCTGGGCCCGTACCTGCACCCGCGGGGGCGGCGCTCGGTCGCCAGGCAGCTGGCCGATCTCGGTGTGACCGTCCTCGACGGCCCCCACTCGACAGTGACGGCCGTGACCCGCGGTACCGTCCAGCTCCGTGACGGCCGCGAGCTGCCGAGCACAGTTACCATCTGGACCGTCGGCTTCGGCGTGCCGGACCTGGCCGCCCGCAGCGGGCTGAGCACCGACGCCCTGGGCCGCCTGCGCACGGACGAGACGTTGACCAGCGTGGACGACGTACGCATCGTCGCGGCGGGGGACTCGGTGGCACCGTCGGACCTGCCGTTTCGGATGAGCTGCCAGGCCGCGGTTCAGCTGGGCCCGCACGCCGCCGACACGGTGCTCAGCCGGATCGCGGGCCGGCACCCTGCGCCTCTCGCCCTGGCGCTCGTCGCCGAGTGCATCAGCCTGGGGCGCCGGGCCGGCATCTTCCAGCTCGCCCACAGGAACGACGTCGCGATGAGGCTCTACATCAGCGGCCGCCCGGGCGCGAAGATCAAGGAGTTCATCTGCCAGGGCATCCTCTGGCAGCTGGCGTATCAGGCACGCAAGCCCGGTTCGCTCAACTGGCCAGCCTGGGCCAAGGATGCCAAGCGCCGGCAGCTGCTGCAGGCCAAGCGCGGCGAGGCTCTGGCCACCGCTGAGCAGACATCCTAGGCCACGTGTCGGTGGGCCGATCCGGTCGACCTTCAACGGATCTGGACGGCACGTCGGGCGTCGGCGCCCCCAATTGCGGTGCACCGCCACACGCACGCGTTCATCGACGGCCACAGCAACGCATCGTTGGCAGTTTGGATGTCACAGCCGTGCGCATGCTGGTGCCTCGCTGTCGTTCGCACCAAACAGGGGGTCGGATCGAACGGCTACCAACAAAAGAGGGCCTTGCCGTGGATACACGCTTGAAGGCCGTCGGCGACCAGGCCCGACCGCGAAGGAGAGAGGGCGAGATATGAGCGACCACGCCGCCGACCCGGTGACCGAGACTTTCCTCGCCTACCGCAACCTGCTCTTCACCGTCGCTTACGAGATGCTCGGATCTGCGGCCGATGCCGAAGATGTCCTGCAGGAAACCTGGCTGCGATGGGTCAAGGCCGACGTGGATCAGGTACACGACCAGCGTGCCTACCTAGTCCGGATCACGACCCGGCAGACGCTCAACCGTCTGCGCAGCATGAAGCGCCGCAAGGAGGCGTACGTCGGCCCTTGGCTACCCGAGCCGCTGCTCACCGCACCGGACGTGACGGAGGACATCGAACTCGCCGAGAGCGTGTCGATGGCGCTGATGATCGTCCTCGAGACGCTGTCGCCGACAGAGCGCGCCGTCTTCGTGCTGCGCGAGGTCTTCGACGTCGGCTACGACGAGATCGGGGCCGCCGTCGGCAAGAGCCCTGCGGCCGTCCGCCAGATCGCGCATCGCGCCCGCCGGCATGTCGAAGCCCGACGCCCTCGCAAGACAGCCACCCCGAGCCAGACCCGGGCAGCTCTGGAGTCGTTCCAGCGCGCACTCGAAGTCGGGGACGTGCAGGGCCTCTTGGACGTGCTCGCCCCTGAGGTCGTCTTGGTGAGCGACGGCGGCGGCGTCAAGCAGGCCGCGCTGCGGCCAATCATCGGCGCCGAGAAGGTGGTCCGCTCCATCGCCGGCGGCCTCGGCAAGGCCGACGTCACGCTCACTGGTGATCCCACCGTGGTCAACGGCAACCCGGCACTCCTCGTACGCGTGGACGGCGAGATCGACGGCGTCCTGGCGATCCGCGTCGAGGACGCCCGCATCACCGGCCTCTACTACGTCCGCAACCCGCAGAAGCTGACCCGCATCGAATCCGAGGCCCCACTCACCCTGCGATGAATGCCGGTGGCGCAATAGCTGCGACTGACCAGGCACCGCGGCTGGCTTCGCTACCGAAGAGTTTCCACAAACTCAGCCAGATCTCTTGCTGGAAGGTCGTTCATGATGAAGAGCGTGGTCGGCGAATTGGCCTGTCTGGACCTGCCGCTCGAGCGTGGCTCCCGTTCGACCCACCCGCCGAGTACGAGCGACTACGCGATGAGCAGGTCGACGTCTCGGCAGCGTCCTGAACGTCGTCGCGTTTCAGGATCAGCATCCTGAGTCCCTGGCTGCAGGGGCTCTTGCCAACGCCTCCACACCGGAACCAGAGCGGTTGCCCCAGACACACCACGACCGGAACGCAGCCGGTCGGACTACTCAGACTCATGAAGGTCGGAATAGGGACACGAATGCGCGAGGAAGGGACGGATCGCTTGCGGGCGACGACCTGGAGAGGCTGGACCACTAATCCCGATGTGTGCCGCGAGCTCGTTGCCGCAGGCATGGATGATCTCTCTGCCGACGGTCGGCTCGTCGATCTCGGCGTGGCTGTATTGGAGGTGAAGCGATTCCGCCCGGTACACCTCCAGCGAGAGGCTGAGCAGGTGCGGGCCGAAGATGAGGACATTGTCCAGCTCATCCTGCCCATGCACGGCACCGTCAGCGCGACATGGGCCGGACGGGAAGACACCGTGACCGTGGGAGATCTGTACGCGCACGACCTTGCCCGCCTCGAGCAGATGAGCCTGCAATCGGACGGGCATGATTCACTGGAACTGGCCCTGGTCGCCATCCCGAAGCCGGTGCTGCCACTGCGAGGCGATGCGATGACTCCTCTGCTCGGGCAGGGCGTGCCCGTCGACGGCGGAGTGAGCGCGCTACTCAAGGGATTCGTCGAGAACCTGTTTGACGAGAAGTTGTCGCTCAACCCGGCAGATCGGCAGCGGCTGGGCATGGTACTGGTGGATCTCGTAACGGCGTGCTTTTCTAGCCTGCTCGAATCCGGGCCGGGCCCGCGGCCAGGCTCCCGACGACAGTCCCTCACCCTGCATATTCGTACCTACATTCAGCTTCATCTGCATGATCCTCAGCTCACTCCGCAGTCGGTCGCGGCGGCACACCACATCTCGGTCAGCTACCTGCACCGGCTCTTCCAGGAGCAAGGCGACACGGTCTCGGCGTGGATACGCGACCAACGGCTGGAACGCGCACGACGTGACCTCGCCGACGCGGCCCTGATCGCCGTCCCGATCCACCGGATCGCCACCCAGTGGGGGTTCGCCCGGGCCGCCGACTTCAGCCGTACTTTCCGCACTGCCTACGGCGAATCTCCGCGCGAGTTCAGATCCCGGACGGCATGCCCGTAGAGGTGAGACGTAAGCGTGCTCACGCGGCGATGAGTGACGGTCCTTCGTCGGTGGGTCGGTCGGACCAGGGAGCGCAGAACCTATTGGTCGCGGGCTCCGCCGATCGTGTGAACACCGCTGGGCCCCGGGGTTTAGGGAGGCGCCTTCCCCGGCCGTATCTCGCATGCGCGGAACGTGGAAAGGGCGGTGCGGTGGCTCCATTCGCCGGTCACCGTGAGAATGCCGATCACGGGGAGTAAGGTGCCGAACGTCTCCCGGCCGGTCCGGCCGGGATGCTGCGCGCCGGCGTCAAGAGGACGCCAACCTGGGAACCCGGACAGCCCAACTCAGTGTACGGGCGGCCCAGCACGGTGGCCGAGCCCGAGGTGGGGCGGGACAACCCCACCAGGATGCGCATGGCCGTGGACTTTCCGGCGCCGTTGGGCCAGAGGAACCCGGTGATGCTGCCCGCTTCGGCAGTGAAGGACACGTCGTCAAGTGCCTTCACGTCCTTGTAGAACTTGCTGACGTGGTCGAACTCGATCATGCCGCTACACATCTGCGGAACGCAGGGCAAACGCCTGGGAGCAGTGTTTTCCGCATGGTGTCAGGCCTTTCGTTGTATTCAGGAATTGAACCGGTCACCACCTTTACGGCAGATCTCCACACTGTCAATCGCAAGAGATAACTGCGGGCGACGCGGGAAGGCAGTGCGCAGGTTTTGTAGATGCTATGCGCTGGACAGCGTCGATCAGTTTGACCAGCCTTGGTTGCGCTTTCATCGATCATCTTCGGGAGGTTTCGCGTCATGCGTTTGTCGTTCCTGGCGGCCGGTGTGCTGCTGGCCCTTTCCGTCTCTGCCGGCGCCGTACCCGCCTCGGTTGCCGCTTCCTCCTCCGCAGATGCCGTGCCAGCTTCCACCGCCGCGGCACCATCTCCTTATCCCGGCACATGTGCAGGTGACAGGGCGGACCCCTCCTGTACGGCGTCCAAATGGTATTGATTACCATGGGCCTGTGGCGCGGACGTGGTCAGGGCAGGCCGCCAGCCTCGGAATATAAAACTCATGGTGACGTTGACGCGGTCGAGGAGAAACTCCGCGGGACTGGCGTGCGTCGGGTCGAGAGGACGGCCTCGGCCCACCGCAATACCGCAACTTGGCTGGAAAAACGCGCCGCCCTCGTCGAGTTCCGCGCTCCGCTGTCGACGTGGGCGGCGCCCAGGAAACGGTGTTCCCCGGGAGCCGCGGCAGGATCAGCCCAAACCGCTGGAGCGCATTGCGATCCCCCATTTCGGTTCGGCGGTTTACGCATTCCATCATCCGCGCAGTCCGTGCGATGTCGCTCGCGCCGGATCCACGAATAGTTAGCGAGCACTGGAGAAACGAGAAGACGACATGAAACGACGTTCGTGGGCTGTCGCGGCACTGGTTGGCGCGACCATGCTGTTCTCGACCACGCCACCCGCCGGAGCACAGGCATATCCGACTCCGATCGGGGTGTGCGGCGGCGGCAAGATGCACGTCATCGACAAGCACAGGCTCAAGTTCGGCGACCGTGGAAAGACCTACGCCACGATCTACCTGCTGTACGACGGCAGCAGGAATTGCGTCGTCACCTGGAAAAGCCGCGAATTCGCCGGCTCGACCCGGCTGCGCGTTGAGGCCTATCTGCAGGTCAAGGGTTCACCCACACTCGCGGCCAGGGACCGGCATCCCTATCTGTACGCAGGACCGGTCATCGCCAACGCGGCCAAGAAATGCATCAGATGGGGCGGCCGGATCTTCCTTCAGCCCCGTCCCGGTCATCCCGTGCTCAGCCAGCGCTGGATGCCCAAGAAGCCCGGACACTGCGGCGCCTGACACCGATCCTCATACCGAGTTCGGCCAGCGGTGGTACCGCACGCCGCACGACGTACGCACGCCGCACGACGTACGCACGCCGCACGACGTACGCACGCCGTCAAGCGTGGAGTGAGCGCGTGGATTCTGTGGACTCGGTGAGCTGGACCGGTCGATCGAGGTTGAGCAGCCTGGGTGGCGCTCTAACGAAAACATCCCCACACGAGGAGGTTCACGGAATGCGGAATCGAGCTCTCTGGGCGGGAGCCGCCGTCGCCCTGGCGGCGTCGCTGTCCATCGTGTCGCTGTCCACCGCGTCCGCGTCGACCGCTCTGCACCCGATGGCCGCGGCCACCGTTCAGGGCAAGTGCCTGGGTGACAAGGCGGTCGCGGCGCCGATGCGGTGGAGCCAGTGGCGACACGCGTGCCGGCTGGAACTCGGCGCCAAGCTTCTCTATCGATGGGAGGCATCCAGCCGGGTCTGCGTGCAGGTCCGCGGCTACAAGCAAGACAAGCCATATCGGCGTGCCGCCGAGTGCGGCAGGAAAGGGGAGATCACTGTCACATGGACGGACCATCCCAAGCACGACACCTGCAAGACAGGGGACTGCGCCCCGCGGAAGCGCCTGCCCAAGTTGCGTGCCTACAGCTCATCGGACGTGAGCACCGCCGTGGTCACCTGGGGCGCGGCGAGGCAGTGATGAGCCGTCGTACGGATGAGACCGGAGCAACTGGCACATGTCGGACCGTGTTCCAGGT
This sequence comes from Nonomuraea sp. NPDC049400, assembly GCF_044466425.1. Lineage (NCBI taxonomy): Bacteria > Bacillati > Actinomycetota > Actinomycetes > Streptosporangiales > Streptosporangiaceae > Nonomuraea > Nonomuraea sp. NPDC049400. The sequence continues at coordinate 7,665 of NZ_JBITMP010000061.1, read as the reverse complement.
CTCGTGGTCGAGGCGAAGCGCTTCCGCCCGGTGCATTTCCAGCGCCACGCCGACCAGGTGCGGGCAGAAGCCGAGGACATCGTCCAGCTCATCGTGCCCATCCACGGCACCGTCAGCGCGACATGGGCCGCGGAAGGCGAGACACCGCGAGCGTGGGCGAGTTGTGCGTGCACGACCTTGCCCGGCTCGCGGACATGAGCCTGCAATCTGACGGGCGAGACGCTCTGGAGCTGGCCCTGGTCGCCATCCCCAAGCCCGTGCTGCCCCTGAGAGGTGAGGCGATGGCTCCTCTGCTCGGGCAGGGCGTGCCCGTCGACGGCGGAGTGAGCGCTGTTCAAATAGGTCATTGAGGATCTGGCCGGCCAGAAGCTGTCGCTCACCCCAGCGGACGGGCGCGTCTGGCCGTGCCCGCCCAGGAGATAGCCCTGCGGGAAACGTCACTGGTGTACGGAGTGGACCGCCTCCCCGTTGCCTGGTGACCACGCCTTGCCAGAATCGGTCGTGCTCAGGTGGTTGAAGTGCTCGTGAAAATGATCGCCGCGCTGTCGGCTCTGGTGGCATTCGCTCTCGCCCTGTTCTGGCTCCCACAGCCACCTACGCTCGGCCCGCAGACGACCGGCGACCCTGCTCTCGCCGCCCAGGTGCGAGGTGCGGCCGGGACCGACGGTTACCAGAGCCTGTCGGTGGCGCTGATCGAGCACGGCAGAATCCGGTTCGCAGGGCTCGGCGCCGCCGACGGCACACGCGCCGCCGACCAGCGCACTCCCTACGAGCTGGGCTCGATCGCCAAGGTCATGACAGGCATGCTGCTGGCGGACCTGGCCGAGGAGGGCCTGTCACCCGACACGCCCGTCCGCGACCTGCTGCCGGGGGCGGGCCTGTCCACTACGGCGACTGTGGCCGAGTTGGCCTCGCACCGTTCCGGCCTGCCCCGGCTTCGTACGACGCCACAGGCCATCGCCGGAGCGTTGCTGAGCACGTACACCGGCGGCAATCCTTACCGGGGCGCAGGGCCGGAGGTGGTGTTGGCCGACGCGGCCGCCGTCAGGGTAGGCGAACGAGGCAAGGTCGCCTACTCGAACCTGGGCATGGCGCTGCTCGGCATCGCCCTGGCGGAGCATTCGCACACGACGTACGCCGATCTGCTCCGCACCCGCGTCCTCGTCCCGCTGGGCATGACGTCCACGAAAGCACTCACCCCCCAGGACGGCCTCCCGCCCGGCCATGCCACCGGGCGGGCGGAGAACGGCATGGCCGTGGATCCCTGGCGTGCCCACGGTCACGCGGCGGCGGGCGTCGGCGTCTGGTCCACCGCCGAGGACGTCGCCAAGCTCCTTCATGCCGTCATGACCCGCACCGCTCCAGGCGCCGACGCCGCCAACCCGCGCTGGAGCCAGAACGAGCGCCACCGCGTCGGCTACGGCTGGTTCACCACCCAGTACGGGAACCGGGCCATCACCTGGCACAACGGCGGGACCGGCGGATTCACCTCATACACGGGCTTCGACCGGGCCACCGGGCGCGGCGTGGTCGTCCTGAGCAACACCGACAAGCCGGTGGACGCCGTGGGCCTCCGCCTGCTCGGCATCGAGAAGCCCGACGGTGAGAACCGATCCCCCGTGATGACGGTAGTAATGATCCTTTTCGCGTTCAGCGGCCTCGGGCTCGCGTGGTCAGCGGCTCGCAACCGCGGGGCCGACCGGTTGTCGGTGACCGGCCGGGGGCTGTGGGCGCTGCTACTGCTATGGGTGGCACGCAACGCGGGTCCCTGGAATGGCGTGCCGCCTGTGGTCTGGCTTGCTGGGGCTGGTGTGCTGGCGGCGGCCATCGCCCTTGCCGTCCTCCGGTGGCCGAGCCTGGCGACCGGCTGCACGCCGGTGCCCTGGCGGAGCTGGATATCGGTTGCCCTGCCGTTCGCCCTCCTGATCACGTTCGGAGTGGCAGTGACGCTCTGATCCCCCCGGAGGAGCGCCGGTGCCCCGCGAGCAGCGGCGGGTGGGAACCCGGCTGCGCGGCCGTCAGGTCAGCAGGTCGCCCGCATAGAGGGCGTACACGGCGGCGCATGGCGGCCTCGTCGATGTACTCGTCGGGCCCATGGGAGACGTCCAGGCGGCCCGCGCCGTAGCCGAAGGCGGGAATGCCGAGTTGCGCGTACCAGCGAATCTCGGAATGCCCGCACACATCTCGAACCGGGCCGGGGTGCCCTGGACCTCGCTGACCACGCGCGCCAGCGCGGCCGCCGCCGGATGCTCCTGGTCGGTGCCGGCAGAGGGCTGCAACTGGACCGTCTGGACCGACACACCGGCGCCGATCTCCCGGGCGGCGTCCTCGATTAGGTCGGTCAGACGCTTGAGCTCGCCGTCGAGGTCCTCTTCTGGGTTGTAGCGACCGTCGACGGTGAAGTAGGCCGAGCCGGGGACGACGTTGAAGTTGGAGCCGCCACCGGACAGGCCGCCGACCACGAGCATGGTGCCGGGGGCGTCGTCGGGGTTCATCGGGTAGGAGGTGGGCCGGCTGGCCATTTCGGCGGCATAGCGTTCGACGGGGCGGGCGATTATCCCTTGGGGCGGCATGACTCTCACCTCCCGGTGGCCGACGAGCCGCACCGCTGGCGTTGCGAGCCCCGGGACCCGGCTCCCGCACCTGTGGCTCGCCGGGCTGTCGACGCTCGTCCGCGACGGCCGCTACCTGCTGCTCAACGGCCCCGACGGACGCGCTTGGGCACAGGCCACGCGCGAGGCCGACCCCACGGGCGCTGTCCTCGACGTGGCCCTCCTCCGCAGAACCGATCGCTGCGGCATCGGAGAGAACGGGGCCCTGCTGGTCAGGCCCGACCACGTGACCGCCTGGCGCGCCACCCATGCCACTCCACATGCCCTCGCCGACACCGTGGCTCAGTCCTCGGGTCTTCCGTCCGGCCGGCTTTCTCACCAGGCGACGGGGAGCTCGTGAGGGCCGTAGATGAACTGTTCGTGGGCGAAGGAAAGGCTCGCGGGATCCACGGCGAGCCGCAACGTGGGGATGCGTCGGAAAAGCGTGGTGTAGGTGACCTGAAGCTCCAGACGGGCGAGTGATTGGCCGAGGCACTGGTGCACGCCGAATCCGAACGCCAGGTGCCCGCGGACGTCGCGTTCCAGGTCCAGCCGATCGGGGTCGGGGAATCTCCGCTGATCCCGGTTGCCGAGTTCGGTCGGGACCACGATGGCCTCTCCTGCCCGTATGATCTGGCCGGCCAACTCGAAGTCGTTCCGCGCGATCCTGCGCAGCCCGGCCTGCACCACGCTGAGATACCGGAGGAGCTCCTCAACCGCCGTGGCGATCTCCCCGGGTTCCTCGGCGGCTTTGAGAAGGGCAAGCTGGTCGGGATCGCGCAGCAGGGCCAGGGTGCCCAGGGAGATCATGTTCGTGGTGGTCTCGTGCCCGGCGACCAGCAGCATCATTCCGATCGTGGCCAGTTGTTCCGTGGACATCGCGCCGGTGGCCACCTGCTCCACAGCCAACGCGGACAGCAGGTCGTCCGCCGGATCGGCCGTCTTCTCGGCGATCAGGGCGCCCAGGTAGTCCAGCAGTGCGCGCTGGGCGCGCACGGTGTCCTCGGGCGTCCGATCCCGCCTGACAATGATCTTGCTATTGCGCTGGAAGAACTCGTGGTCGACGTACGGCACGCCGAGTAGCTCGCAGATCACCAGGGACGGCACCGCCAGCGCGAACGCGTTCACGAGGTCGGCGGGAGCAGGGCCGGCCAGCATCTCGTCGATGAGGCCGTGCACGATCTGCTGGACGGCGGGACGGAGGCGTTCGATCCGCCGGACGGTGAACGTGCCCGTCAGCATGCGGCGCAGCCGAGCGTGTTCGGGGTCGTCCATCTGCCCGATTCCTGGGGTGGTCGTGACGACCTGGCGGGTGGCCGCGCTGATGTGCGGGTAGCCGGGTCGGGAGGCGTCGGAACTGATCCGGGGGTGGGCCAGCAACGCGCGTTGGTCGTCGTAGCGGGTCACCGCCCATGCCGTGGTCCCGTCCCACAGGGTGACCTTGGCGAGTGGCTCATCTCGTTGCAGCTCTCGTAGACCCGGTGCCGGGTCGAAGGGGCAAGTCCCAGTCCTGCGCATCGGATATCCGGGGTTCTGGGGCGAGGTGCTCACGTGCGTTCCTCCGACACTGGAGTTGGTGAACGATTGTTCGCCATCTTAACAAACAAGTGTTAGGCAACTTTGGCCGGGGCCACTCGCGAACATTCATCGGAGGTGATCAGGAGGCGATCAGCAAGGAGACGAGCTCGTCGACGAACCGTGCGATGTCGGCGTCGGAATCGTCGATGACGTAGGAGAGCATGACGCGCCCTGGCGCGCTGGTGATCAGGACAAGGGCCGCCCGCTCGGCCGGCAGCCGCAGCCGGATCCCTGCTCGCTCACAGTGCTCCAGGCTGGCGCGCAGCTCGTCGATCACTGTGTGCGACAGGTTGATGTGGCTGCTCTCCTCGCTCATGCGCAGTCCGAGCAGCACGCGGGTGAATCCGCGGTTGTTCAGCGCGTACCCGCAGAGCGCGCGGAGCTTGGCACGGAGGCGGCCGACCGGGTCGGAGGCGTCCACCGCCTGCCCGGCTCGGCCCACGAGGTCGAGCAGCCGGTGTGCCTCGAACTCCAAGAGGGCGCCGATCAGCTCGGATTTGTCGCTGAAGTGCGCGTAGATGCTGGCGGGGGCGATGCCGACACGCCTGGCCACCCCGCGCAGGGTGAGCCCTTCCACCGCGCCGAGCTCGCCGAGCATCTGCCCGGCCGCAACGAGGATCTCGGTGCGCAACCGCCCGCCCTCGCCCCAGCGGTTGCGTTCCCTTGCCCGCACCGGACCCGGCTCGCGGGCGGCGCCGGCTCGGGATTCGCGAGCTTCACCGGTCACATAGACATCTTGCCGCGCCGCGCGGTGACCGCCGTACGCCGGGGACACATGTAGGCCCTGATGGCCTTGGTCTCGCCGCGGATGGTCGCCAGAAAGTTCGCAACCAGGAGGTGTCGGTTCCAGCTGGTCGCCTTGGGCTACCTGTTCGGCGCCCACCACCGACTGCATCACCACGCTGGCATCGTTCAGGTCCGCAAACTCGCCGACATGGTGTTCGGGCCCACTGCTGTGGACCCTGCACTGGAAGAGATCCGCTCTACCTGCCCAAGCAATCCCACGCCGGGCAGTTGCTGGCGGTCAAGGAGGGCATCGAGCAGATGCTGGAACAGCTCGAGCTCACCGACGACGAACGCCAAGCCCTCGAGGGACCGCGACGCTGTCGCCGCGCTGGCCGCACGCCTGGCCGATACCCCGACGCCGGGCGGACCCACCCCCAAGGAACTCGGCACCGGGGTGGCTTTCATCCCGTTGACGACTCTACGCGACAGCCTCCCCGAAGGATCGTCATGAGGCCCCATCGTGCGGAGGTTGCCTCAGTCATCCTGGCGAAAGATGATCGCGGTGCCCAGGGCGGCGTTGGCGGACACGAACATCTCTCCGGTATCGGTGTGGGTGGCCGGGATGTCGTTGTCGCGCAGGAGCTGCTCGGTGGCGGCGATGTCGCGTACGGATACTGTGTAGGCGACGAACGCAGGCAGGGCCGCCGGGCGTTCACCTGGCAGCAGGCTGGCGAGCGCCGATGCTGCCACGATGGTGATGTTCGCCCGGTCGAAACGCGTCACCTGGCCATCCCGCGCCTGGCCGAAGTAGGTGCCGTAGCGGTGCTCAAGCTCGGGCAATGCCGAGTCGGCGACGCACAGCACACATTCGACCAGCCCGGTGGCGCCGTTGGGATGGTCGGTGTGCTGCTCGTCCTCCAGCGCCTCGACTGGAGTGTTCTCGGCGAATCCGATCCTGCCTTCCGGCACCCGCCCGGCGGGCAGATGGGGACGGGAGATCTCCAGGTAGCGGGCGGGCTCCATCTTGGTCCCGGTGCTGGTCTCGACGGGTCGCTGGATGGCGTGCACGCCACCGTGGCTGACGTCAGCGGTGGTCAGCCGCGCGGCGACGCTGTCGATGTCCGGCGTATCGGCGATCATGATGTGAAGGCCCTGGAAACGCTGGAGCAAGGACGTGATGTTGGCGGCGGTGGCGCGGATGGCCGCCATCAGCCCCGGCAGCTTGTCGTCAGGCACCTGCAACGGGATGGGGCGCGCTTCGCCGGGCGTGCGGCCGGTGTCGTCGAGGACGGCTACCAGTTCGATGAAGTTGCGAGGGAAATACACATGGGTGTTGGCCACCCCGAACGGTTCGGCGGGGCCTCCCACGACGCGCGGGAGGACGGGATAGGCAGGTGCCGGCACGGTGAAGCCGAGCTGGCGGTACCGCTCCATCGCCTGGTTCATGTCCTGCACGATGTGCCCGACGTGATGCAGGCCGTTGATGTCGTCGCCCATAGCGGGTCACCTCCGTATCCGGGGATAGATTAGATAGTATACTATCTTTTGATAGTATACTATCATTTGCGTGAACGATAAAATTTGGTGCATGAGTGACAGCGGGCTACGCGAACGCAAGAAAGCCAAGACCCGGGAGGCGATCCTGCGCGAAGCGTTCAGGCTCTTCCGTGAGCGCGGCTACAACGCCACCACCGTCGAGCAGATCGCCGCGGCCGCCGAGATCTCCCCCGCGACCTTCTTCCGCTACTTTCCGACGAAGGAGCACCTGGTCACGCTCGATCGCTTTCCGCCTCTCGTCGAGGCCCTAGCCGCTCAGCCGCCGGGCCCACCGGTCGCCGTGCTGCGCGGCGCATTCCGCACGGCGTTCGCCGCCCTGTCCGCCGAAGAGATCGCCGCGGGACACGCACGAGAGGTGTTCGCGGCCACCGTGCCCGAACTGCTGGTGGCAAACCTGCGCAAGAGTCCGGGCGTGATCCGCGAGGTCGGCGAAATCGTGGCGGACAAGGCCGGATGTGCCGCGGACGACCCGCGGATACGCAACGCCATCGGTGCTGTCATCGGGGTCGTGGCCATGGTCTGGCTCCAATGGGCACAAGATCCCGATATGGACGGGCCCGCCGAGATCGACACGGCGCTGGCGCACCTGGAGTCCGGCCTGGGCCTGTAGACCGACCACTCGGGTCCGCGCTACCCGAGGCAGTTGGCTTGTCTGAGGCTATTTCCCACTCCGCTGGAGGCAGGTCTCGCCCAGGCCCTCGCGTATCTACCTCTGCTGGGACGGCGGACGATCACCTGCCTCTGCAGGATCATCCGGAGATCGTTACCTCATATTCGCAATAGCGTGCCCGTTCCAATGAGCGTTCGAGGATGGTGTGAGGGAAAGGTGATCCGGCCCGCGGTGTGCCATGAGGCGTAGTGGCCGGGCGTGGGGCCGGTCAGAGTTGGGGTGACTCCGCCGTCCACGGCGAGCTCGACGCCCGCGGTGTACGTCGCGTCGAAGGCGAGGAACGCGGCCGCGGTGGCGATCTCGTCGAGGGTGCCGAAACGCCGCATGGGATTGTCCGCGACGCGCTCCGCCTTGAACTGCGCGGCGTTGAGCCTGCCGAAAACTACGTCCATGCAGGTCAAACGGCATGTGAGTACTCGTGAAAGATTCCGCCGAGCCGGTTTTGTCGGCGTTAGCGTCCACGGGAGTGGTGTACGGGTTTGAACCTACTCGTCACCTTGATGCCCGTAAGGGAAGATCGATGTGACATGAGGGCGGCCACTC
>NZ_JBITMP010000060.1:0-68139 GCF_044466425.1 Nonomuraea sp. NPDC049400 | reverse complement strand
GGACTCGAAGTCCAGGACGCACAAGTGCTCACCTGCCGGACGGCTACCAACCACCGAGTCTGCCGCAAGGCGACTCGCTAACACTGATTAGGACGCCCGCCCAGCGCAGGTTGTGCCTTCTCCTCATCTGGCCGCTCACTCGCTCGCGCCGGTGAGCTGGTAGGCCTTGAGGTTCCTGACCAGCAGGTAGGTGTTCTGCAGGCCGGAGCTGTTGATGCTGCGGTAGATGCCCCACTTGGGCCGCAGGTACTCGTCGTCGCCGCGCCACAGGTCGGTGTTGTCCAATCGCTTGTCGACGAGCGTGGTGGAGCCGTCCTTGAGCGTCCAGCGCAGGTAGCCGCTGTCGGACGCCTTGAACTCGAACGTGGTGTCCACCCACTTGCCCTGGATCGGCTCCAGGTTCGTGTTGCCGACCTCGTGGGTCTGCTCGGACTCGTCCCAGTACCGTACGTTGATCTTGGGGGTGCCGCCGGAGACCGGCAGCGACATCGTGTAGAGGGGCGCGCCGGAGCCGGGCGTCTTCATCTGCGCGATGTGCGAGAAGCTGCTGGTGGCATCCAGCGAGGCCGGGATGTACATCTGGTAGCTGATCCGCCAGGTCTGGTTCTCGAGGATCTTGAGGTACGAGCTGCCGCCGGTCCGCATGCCCTTGACCTCGTTGCGCTGGCGGTCGTCGCCGTCGCGGTCGCGGGTGTGCATGTCGAAGCGGTACGCGTCGCCGGAGACGTAGATGTGCGTCACGCCGGGATGGGAGTCGGCGCGGTCGTCCTCGATGCCCTCGAACGCCTCGGCGACCGTGTCGCTCGCCGGGTTCGGGCTCCAGCGCAGCGTCCACGCGGCCGCGGCGGCGGGAGTGGCGGCGGGCAGGGCGGCGGCGGTGAGCGCCAGGGCGGCTAAGACGCCGGTGGTTCGCTTGTTCATGAGAGCTCTCTCCTCAGGTGGAGGGTGAACCCGCCGTTGGGGGGGACGGCGAGGTCGAGCTTGCCCCCGGCGGAGACGGTGACCGTCTCGGCGAGGATGCGCTCGCCTGGGGCGTCCCGGTAGATCTCGGCCGCCCACTCCCCCTGGTCGAGGAAGTCGAGCGGCACGGTGAGGGTGCGGGCCTCGCCCGACACGCCCGCGCCGACGTACCACTCGCCGCCGTTCCTCCTGGCCAGCAGGATGTGGTCGGCGGGGTCGCCGGACAGCAGCCGCGTCTCGTCCCATGCGGTGGGGACTTTCGACAGCAGCCGCAGGGCCTCCGGACGGGCCTCGTAGGCCTCGATGCCGTCGGCGAAGTGCTGGACGCCGGACTCGAAGATCACCGACAGCGCGAGCTCGAACCCGGCCGAGATCGTGCGCACGCCGGTGAACGTGCACGGCGTGAAGTCCATCGGGCCCTGCACGTTGCGGGTGAAGGCCAGCGACAGGTAGTGGGCAGGCTGGTAGAGCGGCTGCTTGCCGGGCTTCGGCTTGAGCCACTCAGCGCCCTTGACGGCTTCGGCGGTCATGAACTGCGGCCAGGTGCGCTCGGTGCCGCGCGGGATCGTGCCGCCGTGGAAGACCACCATGAGCTTCAGCCGGGCGGTGGCGGCCAGGATGGCGTCGAACCAGCGCATCCGGTCCTGGCCGTCGGACTCGGTGAAGTCGATCTTCACGCCGGCCGCGCCCCACTCCTTCCAGAGCGCGAGCTTCTCGCGGTGCTCCAGCTCGGTGTCCACGTGCTGCCAGTGCGACCAGAGCCAGACGCCGACGCCCTGCTCTGCGGCGTAGGAGATCAGCTCGGGCATCCACTCCTTGTTCCAGCCCGCGTCGGCCAGCACGTACGGCCAGCCGTTGCGCGCGGCGAAGTCGACCCAGCGCTTCTGGGCGGCCAGGTCGCGGGTGGAGGGGCCGTCGGACCACCACGACCAGGCGGCGGCCCCCGGCTTGATCCAGGAGGTGTCCTCGACCTGGGACGGCTCCGCGAGGCTGGTGACCAGGTCGCTCTCCACGATCGTGGCCAGGTCGCCGACGATCAGCGTGCGCCACGGGGTGGTCAGCGGGCTGGCCGCGGTGACGTACGGGTCGGGCAGGTCGAGGCGGAAGGTGTGGCCGTCGAAGCGCAGGCGGGAGCCGGCGTAGCCGTTGTCCAGGTTCGACTCGGTGATCTGCAGCCAGGAGCCGCCGACCTCGAAGAGCGAGGGGTAGCCGTACAGGATGGGCTCGGCGTCGGCGACGCTGCCGTGGCGGTGGATCTCCTCGTAGTCGCACCGGCCGTTCTCGTACGGCAACAGGACCGCGCGCGCCGCGCCCGGCACCACGTACTCCGAGACCTCCTCCACGACGGTGACCGGCCCCGTCCACGGCACCACGTACCGGTAGGCCACGCCGTGTCCGCCGACGCGGATCTGCAGGTCGAGCCGGTGCGCGCCCTTGGCGAACGACAGCGTCCACTCCCCGGCCTCGTAGCGGTGCTCGCGCCGCTTGCCGATCACCGTCCGATAGGTCTCCTCGATCCGCCGCTCGGACATCCCGGACAGGACGAGCCCCACGCTCAGGTCCTCGTGCGCGGTCCTGATCCCGAGCCTGGACGGCTCGACCACCACGCGCCCGGCGTGCCGTACCTCGAGCGTCAGCTCTCCCCCGGGGGAAAGGGCGAGCGCTGCCTCCAGGTCCTCGTCGCTGAGCGTCCAGTTCGGCACGATGTCCTCCAGAAGACAAGAGATAGGAGGAGTCGATCGCGCCTCACCATCCGCCCATACGCGTGGTGCGGCGGTCGCTCAAGGCGTCCAGATCTCCTCACAGTGCGCTAGAGCCTAGGTTGCAAGCGCTTTCAATTCAATTCTTGACGAAGTTAATTACCGGGTCTACGGTACGGCCATGCCTCACGGACTGTCACAAGATCAGCCCAACCGATCGTCGATACATCCGACCTCTGCCGCCCGGCTGGCCGAGTTCCGTGAGCAACGCCTCGGGTTGTTCATCCACTGGGGGCTCTACGCGCTCGCCGCCCGCCACGAATGGGTCAAGCAGCGCGAGCGCCTCACGGACGAGCAGTACCAGCCCTACTTCGACCACTTCGACCCCGACCTGTTCGACCCGGAGGCATGGGCGGAGGCGGCGGCAGGCGCGGGGATGCGCTACATGGTGCTGACCACCAAGCACCACGACGGCTTCTGCCTGTGGGACTCAGCCCACACCGACTACTCCGTCGCGAACACGCCGTACGGCAAGGACCTCGTCGGCCCGATCGTCGAGGCGTTCCGAGGGCGCGGCCTCGGGGTGGGCTTCTACCACTCGCTGATCGACTGGCACCACCCGCACTTCCCGATCGACGGCCTGCACCCGGCGTACGGCACTGTCCATGGTGACCGAAATATCAAGATTTATCAGTCCTATTTGCACAGCCAGGTCGAAGAGCTCCTTACCCGGTACGGCCGAATCGACACGATGTGGTTTGACTTCTCCTACTCCAAGCGGATCCGCAACGGCCGGCTCACCCCCGGCGGCAAGGGCGCGGCGGACTGGCGTTCGGAGGAGCTGGCCGCGATGGTCCGCAGGCTGCAGCCGGACATCCTGATCAACGACCGCCTGGAGATCCCCGGCGACTTCACCACGCCCGAGCAGTACCAGCCGGTGGCGCCGCCCGCGCAGGTGTGGGAGGCCTGCCAGACGCTCAACGGCAGCTGGGGCTACGACCGCGACAACCTCGACTACAAGCCGGTGGACCTGCTGGCGCGCATGCTGGTCGACACCGTGTCCAAGGACGGCAACCTGCTGCTCAACGTCGGACCGAACGGGCGCGGCGCGTTCGACCCGCGGGCGCTGGAGACGCTGCGCGGCATCGGGGAGTGGACGCGGCTGCACGGCCGCTCCATCTACGGCGCGGGCCCAAGCGCGTACGAGGCCCCGCCGGACTGCCGCTACACCCAGCGCGGCGACCGGCTCTACGTGCACCTGTTCGCCTGGCCGTACAAGCACCTGCACCTGCCGGGGCTGGCGGGGAAGGTGCGTTACGCGCAGCTGCTCAACGACGCCTCGGAGATCCGCACCCTGGTCCCCGACCCGGCCGTGGACAGCGGCCACACCCGTCTGGGCGCGTTGCCGCCCGGAACCCTGACCCTGCAGCTCCCGGTGCAGCGCCCGGACGTGGCGGTGCCGGTGATCGAGCTCTTCCTCTGAGAGGCCCCCCATGGAGATGAACCGTCGCCAGATGCTGGCCCTGGCGGTGGCGGCCGCGCCCGTGCTGTCCGCCTGCGCCGACACCAGGCAGCAGAAGCAGGCCGCGGCTCCGGTCAAGTCCGGCGCGCAGCTGATCGACCCGAACCGGCCGGGCAGCGACGCCTGGCCGTTCGAGGCGGCCGAGCAGCTCAACAACTCGCTGACGTGGCCGAAGACGAACGTGCCCGACCCGGCGTCCAAGGTCACGATCACGGTGGCGATGACCACGGACGCGGTCACCGAGGTGCGCAACGCCCAGTTCGACTTCTTCTTCAAGAAGCGCCACCCGAACATCGAGATCAAGCGCGAGTCGTCGCCCTTCGACCAGTTCCTGACGAAGTACATGACGCAGGCCGCCGGCGGCACGCTGCCCGACGTGCTCTACAACCACTACTCCTGGACGCAGAACCTCATCTCCAACCAGGTGCTGCATCCGATGGACGAGTTCATCGCCAAGACGCCCGACTTCGACATGGACGACATCCCGCAGAGCGGGCTCGGCTACTTCAAGCGCGACGGCAAGCTGTACGGGCTGCCCACCGACATGGCGCCCAAGCTGCTCTTCTACAACAAGGACCTGTTCGACAAGGCCGGCATCGACTACCCGGACCAGAGCTGGACGTTCGACAAGCTCTTCGAGACGGCCAGGAAGATGACCAGCGGGTCGGGCGCGGAGAAGATCTACGGCTTCTCCCCCATGCCGGTACCGGGCCCGGACCTCGGCGCCGTCTTCCTGATGCCGTTCGGCGGCCGGTTCCTGGACGCCGCCGAGTCCAAGGTGCTGATCAACGAGCCCAAGGCCAGGGAGGCCATGGGGCGCTGGCTGGACCTGCTGCTCAAGGACAAGGCGGTGCCGAGCCTGGCCGAGCTGCAGCTGCTGGAGAAGGTGGACCCGTTCAAGACCGGGCACGCGGCCATGCTGATCAACGGCGCCTGGCTGATGCTGGAGCTGTCCAAGCAGAAGGCGTTCACATGGGGCGCCACGCACGTGCCCAAGGGCCCCGCCGGGCGCTTCACCCCGGCCGTGGGCAGCGCGCTGGTGATGACGGCCGCGTCGAAGAACAAGGACGCCGCCTGGATCTACATGTACGAGTTCCTGTCGTCCTCCGGATACCAGTTCCGCCAGATCACCGCGCCCGCCCGGCAGTCCGCCTGGGACGCCAACGCCAAGGCCATCGGCATCCCCGAGGAGACGGCGAAACTGGTCAAGGAGGTCCTGGCCGACTATGCCTCCGACGACGGCGTGCTGCGGCTGCCGGCCAACAAGAAGGTCGTCGACACGGCCAAGCCCATCTGGGAGCGGGCGATGCTCGGCAAGATCAGCGTTGACGACGCGCTGAACGAGATCGCCGCCAAGGTCACGCCCGTGCTGGCCGAGAACAAGATCGCATGACCGTCATCAGCGCCCCCAGCCCGCTGGCGCGGCGCGAGGCGCGGCGGTTCCACCTGTTCGTCTCGCCGTGGCTGCTCGGGTTCGTGCTCTTCAGCGCGGGCCCGATCCTCGCCGCCATCGTGCTGAGCTTCATGGAGTGGAACATCCTGCAGCCGCCGAAGTGGGTGGGTTTCGCCAACTACGTGCGCATGGCCAACGACCCCGAGTTCTGGGAGTCGATCGGGAACACCATGCAGTACGGCCTCGGCTCGGTGGCGCTCGGCGTGACGTTCACGTTCCTGCTGGCGCTGCTGCTCAACCAGCCGCTGCGCTTCCAGGGCCTGTTCCGCACCGTGATGTACCTGCCCTCCGTGGTGTCGGGCCTGGCCACGGCGCTGCTGTGGCTGAACATCCTGCACCCCGACTACGGGCTGATCAACAAGGTGCTGGCGTCGGTGGGCATCCAGGGCCCCGGCTGGCTGGCCTCGCAGGAGTGGGCCGTCCCCGGGCTCGTGCTGATGAGCGTGTGGGGCGCGGGCAACACGATCGTCATCTACCTGGCGGGGCTGCAGGGCATCCCGAAGACGCTGTACGAGGCCGCCGAGATCGACGGGGCGGGCTGGTGGCGCCGGTTCTGGAGCGTGACCGTGCCGATGATGTCGCCGGTCATCTTCTTCAACGTGGTGACCGGGTTCATCGCCGCACTGCAGAGTTACGTGCTCATCCTGGTCATGACCGAGGGCGGTCCAGGCAACGCGACGATGGTGCTCGGGCTCTACATCTACCGGCACGCGTTCGTCTACTTCGACATGGGGTACGCGGCCACGCTGTCGTGGGCGATGTTCGTGCTGGTCATCGCCGTGACCGCGATCCAGTTCAGCCTGGCCAGGCGCTGGGTGCACTACGAGTTCAAGTGAGGTCGCCGATGCTCCTCGAGACCACGGCCCGTCCCGCGCCCACCCGGCGGGGCGGCTCGTCCCTGACCTCGGAGCAGGCCGAGCGCATCAGACGGATCCGGCGCTCGGGCGCGTACATCCTGCTGGCCATCAGCTCGGCGGTGTTCCTGCTGCCGTTCCTGTGGATGCTGACGACCTCGCTCAAGTCGGACGCGGAGAACCTGGCCTTCCCGCCGCAGTGGCTGCCCGACTCCTTCAACTTCGACAACTACGTCAAGGGCTGGACCGGGTCGCTGCCGTTCAACCGCTTCCTGGTGAACACGATCGTCATCACCGCGCTGTCCATGGCGGGCAACCTCATCTCGTGCATCCTGCCCGCGTACGCGTTCGCCAGGCTGCGGGCGCGGGCGGCGGGCGTCATGTTCACGGCGCTGCTGGCGACCATGATGATCCCGCGGGAGATCACGCTGGTGCCGAAGTTCGTGATGTTCTCCAAGCTCGGCTGGGTCGACACGTATCTGCCGCTGGTGGTGCCGGAGTTCTTCGGCGTGGCGCTCTACATCTTCCTGCTGCGCCAGTTCTTCACCACGATCCCGCAGGAGCTCATCGACGCCGCCCGCATCGACGGCGCGTCGGAGCTGCGCATCCTGTGGAGCGTCATGCTGCCGCTGGCCAAGCCCGCGATCGCGGCGATCTGCCTGTTCTCCTTCGTCGCGAACTGGAACCAGTACCTGGAGAACTCGATCTACCTGCGGTCGATGGAGAAGATCACGCTCGCGCAGGGGCTCGGCATGTTCAACGGTCAGTACGTGACCCAGTACAACCAGATGATGGCCGTCGCGCTAGTGTCAATGCTGCCCATCCTTATCATCTTTTTCCTGGCACAGAAGACGTTCATCCGGGGCGTCACGCTTACTGGAATCGCAGGAAGGTAATCGTTGGACTACGAACGCCAGCCGTACAGAAGGTGCGGCCGTAGCGGTCTCCTCCTCCCCGCCGTGTCGCTCGGCCTGTGGCACAACTTCGGCGGGGGCAAATCCCTCGACAGCCAGCGCGCCATCTTCAACAAGGCACTCGACCTCGGCATCACGCACTTCGACATCGCCGACCGCTACGGCCCGCCGCTCGGCGCCGCGGAGGAGACGTTCAACCGGCTGCTGCCGCGGTCGCTGCGTGACGAGGTGGTCGTCACCACCAAGGGCAGCAACCCCATGTGGGACGGCCCGTACGGCAAGGGCAACTCGCGCAAGCACCTGCTCGCCACGCTCGACCGGTCGCTGAAGCGGCTCGGCCTCGACTACGTGGACATCTTCTACCTGCACCGCGACGACGAGGACACCCCGCTCGAGGAGCAGGTCGCCACGCTCGACCACATGGTCCGCACCGGGCGCACCCTGTACGTGGGCGTGTCCAACTTCTCGCCCGAGCGCACCGCGCAGGCCGCCCGGCTGCTGCGCGACCTCGGCACCCCGCTGCTGATCCACCAGCCGTCCTACTCGCTGCTCAACCGGTGGATCGAGCAGGACCTGCTGGGCGTGCTCGAGCAGGAGGGCGTCGGCTGCGTGGTCTACTCGCCGCTGGCCCAGGGCCTGCTCACCGACCGCTACCTCGACGGCATCCCCGCCGACTCGCGCGCCGCGGAAGGGCGCTTCCTCACCCCCGACAGGGTCACGCCGCAGGTGCTGACGTTCGTGCGGACGCTCGCCGAGCTGGCCTCCTCCCGCGGGCAGACGGTGGCCCAGCTCTCCCTGGCCTGGGCGCTCAGGGACCCGCGCGTCACGTCCGTGCTGGTCGGCGCCTCCAGCACCGAGCAGCTGGAGGCGAACGTGGCCGCCGTGGACCGGCTCGACTTCAGCGACGACGAGCTGGCCGCCATCGACCGCGCCGCCAAGGAGGCGGGCATCGAGGCATAGAGCATCTCCCCGCGGGAGCGCATAGTCCCCGCGGGAGCGCATAGTCCCCGCGGGAGCGCATAGTCCCGGCGGGAGCGCATTGGGATATCCCCCGTAAGAGCTAGGACCTTCGCTCCTGGCGGGGAACCGCCGCCACCCGGGCGACCGGCACGATCGTGGCATGACCACGACCGGACGATGGACCGCCTGGGCGGCGGCCTCCTGGACCCTGCTGTACGTCGCATCCAAGATTCACTTCGCGCTCACCGACCGCCTCGGCGTGACCGGCGGCCCGCACGTGGCCCCCGAGAGCTATCTGAAGTACGGGCCCGGCGAGGTCGCGCGCGCCCAATGGGCCAACGCCGCCTCCGCCCTGTTCGTGGCCGCGCTCGTGCTGGCCTCCCTGGCGCCGATCCGGCGGCCGTTCCTCCGCCGGGCGATGGCCGCGCTGCTGTGGCTGTGCACGGCGATGGCCGCCGCGGGCGGGATCGGCATGACCGGGGGCACCCTGCTCACCGACCGGGGCGGCGCACTCTTCGGCGGCTACTGCGCGGTGTGGGCCGTGCTGCTCTGCCTGGCCACCCGCTCCTTCCACCGCCGCCGCCCCGTCCCGCGCGCCACCGCCATAATGGAACAAATATCCCGTTAGTGTGCTACGTTGACTCCTTAAGGGAACCATTGACCCATTAAGGAGTGATTTTTCATGGAATATCGGCAGTTGGGGGCGTCCGGGCTGAAGGTGCCGGCGTTGAGCTTCGGCGCCGGCACCTTCGCCGGGAAGGGTGAGTTGTTCGGCGCCTGGGGCAGCACCGACGTGGCGCAGGCCCGGCGGCTGGTGGACATCTCCCTGGACGCCGGGGTCACGATGTTCGACACGGCCGACGTCTACTCCGACGGCGCCTCGGAGGAGGTGCTGGGCCAGGCGCTCAAGGGGCGACGGGACCGGGCCCTCATCTCCACCAAGGCGGGCCTGCCCACAGGCGACGGGCCCGGCGACGCGGGCACCTCGCGGCCCCGGCTGATCAAGGCGGTCGACGACGCGCTGCGCCGCCTCGGCACCGGCCACATCGACCTCTTCCAGTTGCACGCCTTCGACGCGTTCACCCCGGTGGAGGAGGTGCTGTCCACGCTGGACGACCTGGTCAGGGCGGGCAAGCTGCGGTACGTGGGCGTCTCGAACTTCTCCGGCTGGCAGCTCATGAAGTCGCTCGCCACCGCCGAGCGGTACGGCTACCCGCGTTACGTGGCGCACCAGGTCTACTACTCCCTGGTCGGGCGGGACTACGAGTGGGAGCTGATGCCGCTCGGCCTCGACCAGGGCGTCGGCGCGGTGGTGTGGAGCCCGCTCGGCTGGGGCCGCCTCACCGGCCGGATCCGCCGCGGCCGGCCACTCCCCGCGGGCAGCCGCCTGCACAAGACGGCCGCCTTCGGGCCGCCGGTGGCGGACGAGCACCTGTACACGGTGGTGGACGCCCTCGACGAGATCGCCGCGGAGACCGGCAGGTCCATCCCGCAGGTCGCGCTCAACTGGCTGCTCCAGCGCCCGACCGTCTCCTCGGTCATCGTCGGCGCCCGCGACGAGTCGCAGCTCCGGGAGAATCTGGGCGCGATCGGCTGGGACCTGACGCCCGACCAGGTGGCGCGGCTGGACGCGGCCGGCGCGGTGACGGCGCCGTACCCGTACTTCCCGTACCGGCGCCAGGAGGGCTTCGCCCGGCTCAATCCGCCGGCCGTGTGAGTGGGCTAACCCGTGCGCAGGCGGACGGGGCCGAACAGGCCGGTGCTGCGCTGGCCGGGGAAGACGAAGTGCGTGGGGCTGACCTCGTCCAGGTAGGGGGCGAGGGTGCCGAGGACGAGGACCTCGACGGTGTTCTCGCCCTCGTCCAGCCGCACGTCGAAGGTGTAGGGCGAGCACACCCTGATCCCGCAGGGCCGCCCGTTCACCGTCACCTCGGCCGTGCCCCGGACCCTGCCGAGATCGATCACGCCAGGCCCGGCGGCGGCGCTGATCGTGGTGCGGTAGCGGACGCCGCCGCTGTAGCCGGACAGGCCGCGCTCCTCCCAGTCGCCGAGCCGCATCCGCCCGGGGCCGCAGGTGAAGCGGACGGGGCCGGTCAGGGCCCCCGTCACCGCCAGCTCGCTTCCGTGGATCCGCACGGTACCCGCCGCGTCCACCTCGACCCCGGTCATGCCGGGCGGCGGATCGAGCAGGAAGCGCTCGGTGCGCGGACGGCTGCCTGGCACGGCGAACGTGGCGGGCAACGCGGTCGCGCGGCCGTCGAGCCACCCCGCCTCGGGCAGCGGATGCGGCCGGGACCGCAGGTGGAGCGCGGCCGGATCGCCGTGCTGGCGCCGCCGCACTCGCGGGCTCGACTGCCAGCCGGGGCCGGAGACCGCGAGGCCGTCCACCAGCACCCAGCCGCTGGACTCCACCGTGATCGTGTTGTCACCGGGCCGGAGCAGGTGGGACACGTCGTAGCGGCGCACGCGCGGGATGTCCGCCTCCGCGTACGGGTCGAAGCCGCCCTGTCTGCCCGCCTCCTGCCCGTTCACCAGCACCCGGCAGTACGCGGTGGAGGCCACCTGCAGCACCTCGTACGGCGGCTCGCCGGCGCGCACGGTGGTCTCCATCGGCCCGCCGATCCATTCGGGCCGCGCCGCGTCGGACGGGTCGGCGACCAGGCAGGCGTAGGCGCGCAGGTCGAGCTCCTCGTCCGGGACGAGCCGCAGCTCCAGCAGGTATTCGCCGGGCGCGAGCGGTGAGCGCGAGACCGCGGCGTACCCGGTGTCGTCCAGCGGCACCTCCTCGCCGTCCAGCCACACGGTCTTCGCCGCCCCGGCTCCGACCGCCAGCCAGCCGGTGCGCGGGACGGTGAGCACGCTGCGGAAGCGCGCCTCCTGCCCCGCCCGCACCTGTCCGAAGGCCAGGAACTCGCCCGGCACGTGCCCCTTCGGCCCGAGGGTCTCCCGGTGGATCGGGTCCTTGCGCAGCCCGCGCGAGGGCGACCACACCGACGGCGTCCACGGCCCGGCCCCCACCCGCTGCTCACCGCGGGGCGCGAAGGTGGCGTGCACCTGCCGGCCGTCCGGCGTGCGCAGCGTCCAGCGCTCGACGGTGGCCCGGGTGCCGAAGTCCGCCCACGTGTCGTCCAGCGTCGGCACCAGCTCGACGTCCCACTCGTCACCGAGCTCGATCTCGTGCGGGTACGACGGAGGCGAGGACACCTCGCAGGCGCTCCCGTCGAAGATCAGCAGCGCGGCGGGCCCGTCGTCGAAGGGCACGACGACCTCCACCGCGTCGCCGTCCCTGGTGTGCGGCAGCGCCCGGGTCTCCCCGCTGAAGGGGCCGGCCAACAGCGGCGTCCCGGACACGCCCCGCACCTTGACCCGCATCTGCTTGGCGTAGCGATCCGGGTCGAAGGAGATGGTGGCGTCCAGCCAGCCCAGCTCGACGCCGCGCTCCTCGGGCCGGCCGACGCCGATCCTGCTGGCCATGGGGTGCGCGGCGGTCAGGAACACCAGCGTGGTGTCGCCGATCTCGCGCACCAGCGGCGGCACCGGCGCCTCGACCCGCCGTTCGAGCCCGGCCAGCGCCTCGGCAAGCTGTTCGCCCGACTCCACGCGGACGGCCGGCAGCCCCTCCGGCGCCGCGCCGACCGCGACCAGCAGCCCGCCGTCCGCGGCGAACTCCGTCAGCCGCGCGGCCACGTCCTCGTCGAGCACGGTCACGGCAGGCAGCACGATCGCCCGGTACGCCTCCGTGGAGACGGCCAGCCGCCCGCCCTTGACGCTCGCCCGCCGTACCGAGTCCTCGTCGATCACGTCGGCGTCGAGGCAGAGCCGGTCGAGCACGCCCGGCGCGGTCGCGAACCACGCCATGTCGCCCACGAGCTCGCGGTAGACCTCCTGCGCCCGCGCGGCCTCGGGAGAGACCCCGTCCAGCGAGGTGCCAGCCTGCGACGTCGCGGTGGGCAGGACAACCGCGACGTCGCAGGCGTGGCGGCCCAGGGAGAGCGCCGCGCACAGGCGGGTGACCGCGTCGGCGAAGACGCGGTGGTGCCGCCAGTACGGCTGGCGCCAGTCGGTCGACGGGGGCGCCCACTCCCACCAGCCGCGCCTGGTCGTGTAGTAGACGGCGTGCGGGTTGTAGAGGTTGGCACCGGCCCGCAACCAGGGCAGCAACCAGTCGAAGGTCTCCTCGAGGGTGCCGCCCCAGCCGCTGGAGTGGAACGCCTCGATCCAGGTGCGCGGCCTGCCGTACAGGTGGGCGAGCGAGGAGTGCAGGCGCGCGTCCCCGTGGTGGTCGGAGCCGGGCGCGCCGAACCAGCGATGGGTACGCGCGTAGTCGCCGTACAGCCGCACCCCGTCCACGGGATGCCCGGCGCGGGCCGGGTCCTGCTGGTCGCAGCCGTTGAGCAGTCCGTGGCGCTCGTGCCAGGCGGCCAGCGGCCGGAAGAACGCCTCCTCGGCCAGCTCGGCACGGGTGAGCTGGTATGCCTGCCAGTCCGGCTCGTCGAGGGAGAAGGGCCTGCCGCGCCTGGCGGCGTGCTCCTCGGCGAACGCAGCCGACCAGGTGGGCAGGGTGGGCAGCTCGTCCTGGAACGACCCGGCGATCACCCTGCCGAACCAGTGGCCGGCGCGCCGCTCGAACTCGCCGTGCACCCGGTCGAGCAGCACCGCGCAGGCGTCACGGGACAGGTAGTCGAAGCCACGCGTCGAGATCGTCCCGTCGGCGGCCAGCCACTGCCCGGCGAACTCCGGGCGTTCCTGGACGAGCCGGGCCTGCAGGTCGGCGCCGGAGAAGCCGAGCTGGTCGTAGAACCACAGGTACGCGCCCAGCTCGAAGGCGTCGGCGCAGACCCCGTCCAGCAGCTCCCACCACGCCTCGGACAGGAACGGCGGGTCGTCGGCGTCGGAGCCGAACAGCGGCCCCGACGGCGCCAGGTTGAGTATGACGAGGTTGCGCACTCCCCCGGCGACCAGGCGCTCCATCTGCCAGCGCAGCCGGTCGCGGCGCAGCGGCTCGCCGCTCCACCACCAGATCGCCGCCGGGGAGAACTCCCGCGGCGGGTCACGGAGCACGTCGAAGAGGGTCATCCCTTGAGCCCGCTGGCGAAGCCCTTGATGACGTAGCGCTGCAGCACCAGGAAGACCAGGACGATCGGCAGCGCACCGAGGACGAGCCCGGCGAAGACCAGGCCGTGGTCGGAGACGTACTGGCCGACGAAGGCGAAGACGCTGACCGGTACCGTCTCGAACCCGGAGCCGCCCAGGTAGAGCAGCGGGGTGAAGAAGTCGTTCCAGATGAAGACGGCGTTGAGGATGAGCACCGTGCCGGTGATGGGCCGCAGCAGCGGGAAGACCACCTTGGTGAACGCCGCCAGGTTCGAGGCGCCGTCGATCTGGGCGGCGCTGGCGTACTCGCGGGGCAGCGCGCGGATGAAGCCGGTGTAGAGGAAGACCGTGAAGGGCAGCTGGATGCCGGTGTAGAAGAGGATCATCCCGGCGTGCGTGCCGATCAGCCCGAGATCGGTCACCAGCTCGTAGAGCGGGATCATGCCGAGCTGGAACGGCAGCACGATGCCCAGCAGGAAGAGGATGTAGAGGCCATACCCGAGCCGGGTCTGCACGCGGGCCAGGAAGTAGGCGGCGAACGAGCCGAGCGCGATCAGCGCGACCAGGCTGACGACGGTGATCACCGTGCTGTTGACCAGCGAGGGGCCGAGCGCGGCGGCCGACCACGCCTTGCCGAAGTTGGCCAGCGTGGGCGGGTCGGGCAGCGCCAGCGGCGACTGTGAGATCTGCGCCGGGTCCTTCAGCGACAGCGAGACCAGCGTGTAGACGGGGAACAGGAACGCCACCGCCACCGCGATCATCACGATCTCCAGCAGGAATGTCCTTCTCACGCCGTCACCTCGCGAGCCCGCAGGTAGTAGACCTGGACCAGGGAGACGGCCGCCACGAACAGCGCCAGCACCAGCGCGATGGCGGTGCTGTAGCCGAACTTGCCGAACACGAACGCCTGCTTGTAGAGCACCGTGGACAGGGTCTCCGTGGCGTAGCCCGGGCCGCCGTTCGTGGCGGCGAAGACCTGGTCGAAGAGCTTGAGCCCGCCGATCGTGGAGAGCATGAGGTTGATCGTCACCGCGGGGGCGAGCAGCGGCCAGGTGACGTAGCGGAAGCGCTGGAACGTGCCCGCCCCGTCGATCATCGCCGCCTCGTGCAGCTCCTTGGGCACGCCCTCCAGCCCGGCCAGGAAGATGACCATCGAGTACCCGGCGTACTGCCACACCACCATGCCGGCGATCGACCACAGCGCCACCGACGGGTCGCCCAGCCAGTCCACCTGCAGGCCGAGCAGCCCGTTCAGACCTGCCGACGGGTCGGGGTTGTAGACGTACTTCCACAGGAACGCCACCATGACCGGGCTGACGACCACGGGCGCGAAGAAGATCACCCGCAGCACCGCCCGGCTCTTCAGCCTGGCGTTGACGCCGAGGGCCAGCAGCAGGCCGACGCCGTTCTGCACGGCCACGATGGCCACGGTGAGCAGCAGCGTGTTGCCGATCGAGCCCATGGCCTGCTCGTCGTGCAGGAGCGTGCCGAAGTTGGCCAGCCCGACGAAGGCCATGTCCTGGCCGATGCCGCTCCAGTCGGTGAAGGCGTACACCACGCCGGCCACGGCCGGATAGAGCACGACCAGCGCGTAGACGACGAGCGCGGGCGCGGCGAACAACCAGGACGGGGAGGTGGCGCCGAAGCGCCGCCTCCGCCGTGAGGCAGCCGAGTGCCGCTGCACAGTCAGGGAAGTCACTTCTTGTATGCCTCGTCCATTTTCTTCAGCGCCTCGTCGATGGTCGACTTGCCGGCCAGCAGCTCCTGGATCACCGCGAAGTGCACGGGCTGCACCTCGGCGTTGGGCCAGCGCTGGTCCATGAACGGCACCGCGCGGTCCTTGGTGAACGGCAGGAACGACTGCACGGCAGGGTCGATCGTGGACGAGGAGTCCTGGGTGAGCGGGATGGCGGCGATGGCCTTGGCCCAGGCGTTGATGTTCTCCTGCTTGCCGAGGAAGTCGATGAACGCCTTGGCCTGCTCGACGTTCTTGCCCTTGGCGTTCGCGCCGAGCCCGACGACCACGCCCGCCGGGATCCACACCTGGGCGGCGTCGTCCGCCCCCGGCACCGGGAACATCGACAGGTCGTCGGGCGAGGAGGCCGCCTTGCGGAAGTCGGGCAGCACGGCCGACACCTGGATCGCCATGCCCGCCTTGCCGGTGGCCACCATCGAGATCTGCTGCTCGAACGTGGTGCCGTTCGGCTTGTCGTTGAAGAAGCCGCGCTTCTGCAGCTCCAGGTACATCTCCATGGCCTGGCGCCAGCCCGACTGGGCGAAGGTGGTCTGCCCGGCGAGCTGCTTGTCGTCGAACGTCGGGTCCTTGGCGTAGACGGTGGAGGGCACGAGCGCGTACGTGATGAGCTGGGTGACCCACGGCGTCTGCGCGCCCAGCGCGATCGGGGTGATGCCGGCCTTCTTCAGCTTGTCGCAGACCGCGAGGAACTCCGTCCACGTGGTCGGCGGCGCGTCCACGCCCGCCTTCTGGAACGCCTTCTTGTTGTAGACGGCGCCGATGACCGACGACCCGGCGGAGAAGATGTAGGTCTTGCCGTCGAGCTGGAAGGCGGGCTTGAAGCCGGTGGGGATCGTCTGTGTCCACGCCTGAGCGGACAGGTCGGCCAGCAGCCCGGTCTTGGCGATCTGGCTCATCGACATGGCGCTGCCGTTGCCCGGATACACCACGTGCAGGTCGGGCCCGTTGCCCGCGCCGAGCTGGGTCCGTACGGAGGTCTGCACCTGGTCGGTGGGGGCGTAGGAGGCGGTGAGCCGCACCTCCGGCTTGGCCTTCTGGTACGCGGCGATCAGCTCGTCCATGGGCGCCTTCTGGTCGGCCACGCCCACGAACTTCAGGTCGACGCTCGCCGCCCCGCCCCCGGTCGTGGCGGTGGTCTCGGGCTTGGTCGAGCAGGCAGTGGCCGCCGCCGCGACCGCGAGGCCACCCATCATGCGGAAGAACTGGACCCGGCTCAGTCGGGCGTCACGCAGATCGGTCATGTCATGTCTCCTCGCCGGCGCTGGGGAGCCGATACGAACGTTTTAATGACGGGCCTGTTAAGTTAACAGCCAATTTTGTTAAAACTGAGGGATGTCGGGAGGGTACGAGTCGCCCGAGAAGGGTGTCAAGAGTAGGATCCGCAACCGTCCTAGCGAGGGTGAGGGCTTAGGTGAAGTCGCGGCAGCACACCTCCGGCAAGTCCGCCCGATGGCGGGACATGGCCGAGCACATCGTCCGGCAGGGCTCGGCCACGGTGACGGAGCTCGCGGAGAGCTTCGAGGTGAGCGTCATGACCGTGCACCGGGACCTCGACGAGCTGGAGCGCCAGGGCATGGTGCGCAAGGTGCGGGGCGGCGCCACCGCCCAGGCGTCCAACGTCTGGGAGAGCAACATCGCCTACCGGCTCCAGGCGCACACGGCGGAGAAGGACGCGATCGCCAGGGTCGTGGCCGGGCTGATCGAGCCGGGCAGCTCCGTCATGCTCGACGACTCCACCACGGCGCTGGCCGTGGCCCGCCACCTGGGCGAGCTCGCGCCGCTGACCGTGCTGACGAACTTCCTCGAGGCGATCAGGCTGCTCGCCGGCACTCCCGACATCCGGCTCATCGCGCTCGGCGGCGAGTACCACGCCACCCACGACTCCTTCCTCGGGCTCGGCTGCGTGGACGCGGTCGAGGCGGTCAGCACCGACGTGGTGGTGGTCTCCACCTCGGCGGTCTCCGACGAGTACGCCTTCCACCAGGAGCAGGAGATCGTGCTGGTCAAGCGGGCGATGCTGCGCTCGGGCACGCGGCGGATCCTGGCCGTGGACGGCTCCAAGCTGGCCAGGGTGGCCCTGCACCGGGTCGCGCCGCTCGAGGACTTCGACGTCATCGTGGTCGACTCGAACGCGCCCGCCGAGATGCTGCAGCGGCTGCGCGACCGGCACCGGCGGGTCGAGGTCGCCGAGTTGTAACAGCCTGATCTGTGATTTGTAACTTGAGCCTTGTTAAGTCCTCGCCTGCTTGCTACAAAGTGAGGGCTTTCGCCCCCCACGTGAGGAAGCAGCATGCACACGCGCCGTTCTTTCCTCGGCCTCAGCGCATTAACCCTGGCGTTCGGCACCAACCTCGCGGACCCGTGGACGGCCCGGGCCACGGTCAAGGGTGACTATCCCTTCCAGCTCGGCGTCGCCTCGGGAGATCCGCTGCCCGACCGGGTGGTGCTCTGGACCCGGCTGGCGGCCAAGCCGCTGGAGCCGCTGGGCGGGCTGCCGTACAACAAGATCAGGGTTGACTGGGAGCTCGCGGAGGACGAGGGGTTCACCCGGCGCGCGGGGCACGGCTCGGTCTGGGCCACCCCCGAGTACGGTCATTCGGTCCACGTGGACGCCAAGGGCCTGCGGCCGGGCCGCGACTACTTCTACCGTTTCCGTACCGGCGGCGAGCTCAGCCCGGTGGGCAGGACCAGGACCGCCCCCGCGCCGCGCAGCAGCCCCGAGTCGCTCCGGCTGGCCTTCGCCTCGTGCGCGTCGTGGCAGGACGGCTACTACGCCGCCTACCGCCACCTCGCCGACGAGCGGCCCGACGTGGTCTTCCACCTGGGCGACTACATCTACGAGTACGGCATCGTGCCCTCGGGCGGTAACCGCAACACGCCGGTGCCCGAGCAGTTCCGGGTGCAGTGCGACACGCTCGACCGCTACCGCGTCCAGTACGGCCTCTACAAGAGCGACCCCGACCTGCAGGCCGCGCACCAGGCGGCGCCGTGGATCGTCACCTGGGACGACCACGAGGTGCTCGACAACTGGGCGGGCAAGTACGGCCCCGGCGGCGAGGTGAGCGAGCAGGACTACCTGGTGATCCGCGCCAACGCCTTCCGCGCGTACTGGGAGAACCTGCCCATCAGGGTGCCCGCCGTGCAGGGGCCCGACGCGCGCCTCTACCGCAGGTTCGCCTTCGGGGACCTGGCCGAGTTCAACGTGCTGGACACCCGCCAGTACCGCGACGACCAGGTCTGCGGCGACGGGCAGCAGATCGACTGCGCGGCGCGGCTCGACCCGGCCCGGCAGATGCTCGGCGCCGAGCAGGAGAAGTGGCTGCTCGACGGCCTGGGCGCGTCCCGCGCCAAGTGGAACGTGCTGGCCCAGCAGATCGCCATGATGCAGCTCGACTACGACGCCGGGCCTGCCCGGAAGCTCAGCATGGACCTCTGGGACGGCTACAAGGCCGCCAAGGACCGCGTGCTGAACGGCATGGTCGAGCGGCAGGTCAGCAACCCCGTCGTGCTGACCGGCGACATCCACTACAACCTGGCCGGCGAGCTCAAGGCGAACTTCGACGACCCCTCCTCGCGCACGGTCGGCGTGGAGTTCGTCGGCACCTCGGTGAGCAGCGGCGGCAACGGCAACGCGAACACCGGCCTGCCGCCGGGGGGCAGCGACCCGGTCAACCCGCATCTCCGCTTCTCCAGCTACCAGCGCGGCTACGTGTCCTGTGAGGTCACCAGGAGCCAGTGGCGGGCGGACTTCAAGGCGGTCCCGTACGTGGACCGGCCCGGCGCGCCCGTCTCCACCAGGGCCAGCCTCGTGACCCTCGACGGCGTGCCCGGCCTGCACGCGCTCTGACAGGAAGGACCGATCATGCGACTCCTCACCGCCGCGCTGGCCGCCGCCACCGTCCTGACCGCCACTGCCGCGGCGTGGCAGCCCACCGAACCCCCGTCGGTCCCATCGGTCAGGACCAAGCCGGGAACCTCCAAGGGCACCGGCAGGCTGACCCCGATCGCCGGGTCCGACCGGGTGGTCGCCCCGCTCGGCGTGGATCCGGCGTGCCCGGCCAAGATCGAGATCGGCATGCGCAGCGACGCGAAGACCCCTTCGTACGCGAACCTGTCCGTGGAGATCGACCAGCCGCTGTCCGCCTCCCGCACGATGCTGACCAGCTATCTGCCGCCCGGCTACGAGCTCGGGGCGAAACTGCTGATCGCCGTCCCGCCCACCACCTCCGAGGGCTCGTACGCGCTGCGCCTCAAGACCCCGGACCGGACCCTGTCGGTGCCGGTGCAGGTGGTGACCCTCGACAAGCTCGACAACGGCGGCAACGTCGCGCTCCGCCGCCCGGTCACCGCCTCGTCCCAGCACACCAACGCGAACTACCCGCCGTGCAGCGTCGCGGACGGCGATCCGGGCTCCAACGGCTGGGCCGGCGGCAACGGCTGGAACGACGCCACGGCCAGGTCCTGGCCCGACACGGTGGCGATCGCGCTCGGCAGCGCCAGGCAGATCTCCCGCGTGGACCTCTTCACCCTGCACACCGAGCGCTACCCGGCCTCGATCTACGGGCTGCGCGACTGGGACGTCCAGGCGGGGCTGAACGGCCAGTGGCAGACGGTGGCGCAGGTCCGCGGCAACACGGCGGGCAGCGCGCGCTCCGACTTCGCGGCGGTGACGGCGGACGCGGTCCGCATCGTCGCCCTGGCCTCGAACGGCGCCAACGACTACACCCGCATCACGGAGGTGGAGGTCCGCTAGGCCGCCCCCGCCGGATCAGGTGCCTGCCTCGGGGGTCAGCGGGCGGATCTCGCTGAAGAGCCGGAGCGTCACCGGCCGCAGCCGCGCCTTGGGCCAGCGCAGCCGCAGCGGGGAGAACGTGGCCGACAAGACGATCTTCAGGTACGTGCGCCCGGCATGCCCGACGGGCACCGGGACGCAGAGTCCGGACACGCCGGCGCGCGTCTCCCGGCCGCCGGTCCACAACCGGCTGCTCCCCCGGACCACGCGTCCGCCCTCGAGGCTCACCGAGTCCCAGCAGAGCTCGGCCGCCCCGGGAAGGGCGAACCGCAGCGTGAAGCCCGCCAGCGACCCTGCCGGGCTCAGGTAGAAGGAGCCGTGGAAGTCACGGGTCACGAGGCCGGTCGGCAACATCGCCTCGCTGGCGTCCATGGCGATCCGCCAGGCGCCGGGATCGGTATAGGAGACCAAGGGACTCACCTCGCTGAGGAGTGAAGACGTCTACACAGACAAGACGGCTTCACCCCAGCGAATGTGACATCCCTTCGAGAACCCCGCCGGGCTCAGCGCCTGAACGCCAGGCTGTGGACGGGGTGCTCGCCCTCCGTCTGCAGGCGGTATTCCTCGCCGGATTTCATCCGGTTCTCCTCGATGACCCGCTCGGACGGCGCCTTGTCGCCACCCATGACCGCGTCCTGCATCCGCTGGAAGCGCTCATGGGCCTCCTGCACGTACCCGGTGCCCAGGGTAGTGTAGTCGATCTGGGTGGCGATCAGCTCGCGCAGGTACGCCTTGTTCGGCTCGAACGTCACCGGGGCGGGCAGCTCGGGGGCGCACACCTGCTCCGGGTCGCGCCCGTCGTGCCGCTTGAACAGCTCGGCGGCCAGCCGCAGGTGCTCCAGCTCCATGTTGAGGTGCAGCTCCCAGATGTTCTTCACCCTGGGGTCGGACTCGGTCTCCATGAACGAGTGGTACAGGTAACACTCGTTGTACTCGTGGTTGAGCAGCATCTCCCACCAGCTCTCGCCCGGGTCCACGAGCGACTCGTAGTGGGTGACGTGCTCCTCCTCGATCAGGCCGATCTCCTGGTAGAGCTGGCGCGCGATCGGCTCCATGTACATGGGGCCGACGTTCATGTAGAAGTTCATGGTCTGCTGCTCGGCCGCCATGATCGTGAGCGCGTGCAGCTTGGAGATGGGCGCGGTGTTGTTCCTGTCGTACGGCTCGCGCACGTTGTCGATCGGG
Source organism: Nonomuraea sp. NPDC049400 (assembly GCF_044466425.1). Taxonomy (NCBI): domain Bacteria; kingdom Bacillati; phylum Actinomycetota; class Actinomycetes; order Streptosporangiales; family Streptosporangiaceae; genus Nonomuraea; species Nonomuraea sp. NPDC049400. The sequence continues at coordinate 46,949 of NZ_JBITMP010000060.1, read as the reverse complement.
TCCCGGTGGTGCAGGTACGTGGGCCGCCCCGGCATCACCTCGGTCAGCCCGTCGACGATCTTCTCGGCCTTGCGGTGCTCGATCATCTCGTACAGGTTCGCGTACCGGTAGAGGTGGTCGAAGTCCTCCAGCACGCCGAACTGGTAGGCCTGCTTCAGATACCCGTCCGGCTCCATCCGCGCCACCCAGGCGGTCAGGTCCACGGCGACCTGTTCGTAGGCGAGGGTGGTCTCCAGGACCGACGAGACCCCCGGCAGCAGCCAGTTGACCGCCTTCTGCTGCTGCGCCTCGATGTAGCGCACCCGTGCCAGCTGCTGCTTGAGCTCGATGTCGGGGCAGTGGCGGGCCAGGTGGTGGCTGAAGAAGATCGCCTCCGTCTCGATCCCGTTCATCGCGATGATCCGGCACCGCGTGTACGGGTCGGCGTGGTCGGGATCGATGGGCTCGACGTTCAGCTCGCGCCAGTTACGCAACTGATCGTCCAGCGGGATACCCCGCTCCCGGAGTGGGTTGAAGGTCATGTGAGCAGCGCTCCTTCGAGGCCGTGGCATTCGGGTTGCGGCCTACCCGGGGCAATCTCCCCACTACACCGTCAAAGGTCCTAGAGATGGCAATGCCTCCGACACGGTTACCAACGCCACATCCCCACGCGTACCGGGACCCCGGGAGAGGCGTGCACGAGCGGCGGACCGGAAGGGGCGGGCAGCCCCGCCGCCTGGAGGAGGCACTGGTCCAGGTCGGTCAGCTGGGCCCGGCGCAGCGGCCACGGCGGATGCTCCACCGGCGCACTCGCCAGCCGGCCGGCCACGCGGGTGAACAGCAGGAAGCGGGCGGTCAGGAAGCCCGCGATCCCGTCCCGCTCCCCCGGCTCCAGGGGCAGTCCCGCCGTCACGTCCGCGTCGCACCACGCCTCGCCGCCCTTCGGCCAGAGCCGGCGGCACCGGTAACGCGTGTGGGCGCCGTCGGAACGTACCGACATGTCGGACCAGAAGTACGGCAGCCAGTAGCCGGCGCGGCCCCCGAGCGCGGCGACGAGGCGGCCGGCGTCCAGCGACAGGAACCAGATCCCGCTGCGCCCGCGCCCGTCGCGGACGTAGGTCCGCACGTTGGTCTCCGGAAACGTGGACAGCCCCGGCAGCGCGGGCACGCCGGGCACACGCACCCCTTCCATAAGGAACGGGGTCAGCCCCACCCAGGCCGCCCCGTCGTACGTCTCGAGCGTGAGGCAGCCCGGCACCAGGCGCCGCACGAGGTCCGGCGGGTAGCGCCAATGGATGAAGGTCATGGTCGACCAGCGGTGGTACATCACCGGCCGGGCGACGCGAGGAGACGGCACCTCGCATATCTGCCCGTCAGCGGCACCGTCACTCCGGCCGGTCCCGCATGGGCAGGGTCGCCTCGAGCTGGTGGCGGCGCTCCCGCGAGGTGGTGGTGAGCCGCCCGCCGCGGGCGGCGAGGCGTTCGGTGAGGTTGGCGACTCCCTGGCCGGGTTCGGATGGGTGGCCGGTGACGCCGTCGTTGCTCACGCGGAGGCGTACGTGATCGCCGGAGTCGGCGGACAGGGCGATCGTCACGTGGCGTGCCTCGCTGTGCCGCAGCACGTTGGTGACCGCCTCGCGGACCACGACGGCGAGCAGGCCATCGTCGGCGAGCAAGGCATCGTCGGCGAGCAGGGCGTCGGCGGCGTCCTCGGGCAGGAGCGCGGGGTCGGCGTCGATCCGCACCGTCGCGCCGGAGGCCTCGAGGACCTCGCGGGCCGAGGCCAGCTCGGCCCGCAGGCTGAGCTCGGGCTCGCGGTCGCCGGGGATGGCACGCAGGTCGGCGAGCGCGTTGCGGGCCACGGCGACGATGCCGGCCAGCTCGGCCTCGGCACGCGCCGGATCGCGGGCGGCCAGCTCGGCCTTGACGGTGATCGCGGACAATCCGTAGCCGATCAGGTCGTGCACGTCCTGGGCGATCCTGCGCCGCTCCCGGGCCGCGGCCAGCCCGGCGAGCGCCAGCCGCGACTCGCGCACCTGGTAGACCAGCCGGGTCACCGCGGTCAGCCCGTAGAACATCGCCGACATGCCGACCACCTCCAGCAGTGCGGCCGGTATGCCCGCGGGCGAGCCGGACCGGGCCAGGAGCACGATGGGCACGCTGCCCACCACGACCGCGTAGAGCGCCCACGCGAGCCGCCACGAGGGGAGCACGATCAGCAGCGCGGCGGCGGCCCACCCGACCAGCTGGTAGTACGGGCGGTGCGGCTCGAGCAGCGGCAGCCACGCGATCGCCAGCTGCGCCGGCAGCGTCCAGGCGGCGTGCCGCGGCCACGTGCCGGGAGGCCGGGGCAGCGCGTGGTACGCCTGCAGGGCGACGACCGCGATGACCACCGCCCAGTACGCCGCCCGCAGCCCGACCGGCGCCTGTGCGCGGGCGACGACGATGATCGCGGCGACCGGGACCCACAGGTAGACGACCGTCAGGATGGGCACCGCGAGTCGCGGGGTCAGATCGCCGGCCGGCGGCATGGGCGCCGGTTCCGCTCGCTGCCTGGCCTGCTGCGCGGCCCGCCGGGTCAGCGGGGGGATCTCCTCGGCGCGCCCGGCGGCGGCGAGCCCGATGACGCCGGACAGCGCGGAGCCGAGCACGGTGTCCAGGTCGTGGCCGGCCCGCTCGCGCTCCGCGGCCACCGACTGGGCGGCCAGCTCGGCCCGGGTGGCGTGCAGCTCGTCGCGCAGATCGCTGAGCCGGGTGAGGGCGAAGACGACCAGGCCCTGCGTGACCGTGTTCCCGACGGCGTTGACCCAGACATAAGGATCGGCGCCGAGGTGCAGCAGGCCCGCGGCGGCGGCCACGCAGGCGAAGAGCGCCCAGCGGAGCGGGCCGCGCGCGATCAGCAGCACGGAGGCGGCGAAGAACGCCGACGGGCCGCCGAACGGCACCGGGCCCATCCAGGCGAACAGCACCGCCTGGCCCGCCACCAGCCACCAGCCCCGCAGCCACCTGGTCCGCGGTGACGAGCACAGGACCTGCAGGCCGAGGGAGAGCACGGCCGGCACGCCGGGCAGGCCGGCCGCCGGGGGGATCACGAGGAGGACGAGCACCACCAGGATGATGAGCGTGGACACCCGATCCCCACCGCGACATGACCTTCACCGTTTCCGGCCAAAGCATCCCACAGGTCACGCCGGGGGGCGCGAGCGCGGGTCGATCAGGCGAACACGCCCCCGACCATGCCGTACAGGTACGCGATCACCATGAAGGCCACCGTGACGAGGGCGAACGCCGTGTAGGAGATCCGTCCCGCCAGTCCCCACCACCCCTTGCACCAGGCGCCCACCGAGCAGGCCACGACCCCGCCGCTGAGGACGAACGCCGTCGAGGAGGCGACCAGGGCGACCGTGAGCAGCGGGGACCCGACGAAGATCGCGTCGGTGGGCGCGATCGCGATCGTGGCGGCGAACCCGTACGCGAAGACCAGGACGAGCGCGCTGGTGAGCCAGGCGAGCCACCACGCGGTCCGGTGCCGGGCCGGGCGCCTGCGGATCCTCCGTACGAGCGCCGCGACCGGCATCCCGAGCGCGGCGAGCAGGAACGCGGTCAGTCCCGCGTAGACCAGCCACACGTGCAGGGCGGCGCCGGAGCGCTGGAAGGTGGCCGCCTCCTCCTGGTGGCCGCCCGCGAGCAGGTCGTGGCCGTCGAAGGCGATGCGCTCCTGGCCGCCCCGCTCGGCGAACAGGCCGGGCCCGATGAGCTGCCATGTCTGGGCCGGCTTGGCGGTGTCGTGTGACAGGCCGGTGGTGGTGATCGTGCCGTCGCCGGTGGACTCCACGGTCACGTTGTTGAACAGCGCGCCGGACCGCAGGAGGTCGCCGCGGATCCTGGTCGAGGTGTACGTGCCCGCGTACGCCGAGGTGTCCCCGCGCACCGGGCGCGGGCTGGCCGCCCGGCCCGGGAAGTAGCGGTCGACGATCCGGTTGACCAGGTCGCCGGCGGCCACGGCGGAGTCCTCGCCGTTGTAGACGACGTAGACGCCGCTCTTCTGGTCCGGCAGCAGGGCCAGGACGTGGTGGAAGCCGTTGATGTCGCCGCCCTTGTAGAAGATCCGGCGGCCGTTCCTGAGCCGCTCCTCCAGGCCGTACCCCACGCCGGTGAGCCGCTCGTCCTGCGTGTAGTGGCGCCGCATCATGGTCGCGCCGATGCCCCTGCCCAGGCGGGGGTCGTCGCCGAGCAGCGCGGTCATCAGGCGGCCCATGTCGGCGGCGGTGGTGACGGGACCGGTCCCGGAGGCGGGCCACCCGTAGTAGCGCTTGTACGGGACGTCCCCGTTGTACCCCTGGGCGAGGGTGGCGGTGATCGGGGCGGGCAGCGGCGCCGCGAAGGACGTGCCCGTCATGCCGAGCGGGGCCAGGATGTGCCGCCGCACGTACTCGGCGAACGGCTGGCCGGAGGCCACCTCCACCAGGTGGCCCGCGAGGTTGTAGGCGTAGTTGTCGTAGGCGAGCACGGTCCCCGGCGGGCGCACCCGCTCCGGCAGGCTGTTCTCGACGACCTGCGCCAGCGGCTCGGCGGCGGCGGGATCGTCCCAGGACGAGCCGATCACGCTGTCCTCGAAACCGGCCGTGTGGGTCAGCAGGTGCTCCAGGGTGACCGGCCGTCCGGGGAAGGTGTCCTTGATCTTGAAGGTCTTCAGGTACGTGTTGACGTCGGCGCCAAGGTCGAGCTTGCCCTGCTCGACCAGCTGGAGCGCGGCGATCGCGGTGAACGTCTTGGCCGTCGAGGCCGTGAAGAATCCCGTGCGGGCCGCGTCCACCGGGATGCGCCTGGCCAGGTCGGCGTAGCCGTACCCCTTGGCGAACACCTGCCGGCCGCCCGACACCACCGAGACCGCCGCGCCGGGGATCCCGTGCTCGGCCAGCTGCGCGGGCACCACCTCGTCGACCAGCGTTCCGACGCTTTCCAGGTCCGTGGCGGCGGCGGCCGTGCCGCAGAGGCCGGACACCAGCAGCGCGGTCGTCAGGCCGAGGAACAGGGCTTTCTGCATAGCCCCCAAGATCGCGAACTCGGGCGGTCGCGGACCAGTGCCTGGCACCTCGATCCGGCATGTGAAACGCACGAACCGGACATCGGAAATATCATGGTCCTTTCTGCCTCGGGGGGAGTTGAGGGTGATTCGGGTGCTGCTGGCCGAGGACATGCATCTCATCCGGGGTGCGCTCGCCTCGCTCCTGCGCCTGGAGCCCGACATCGAGGTCGTCGCCGAGGTGCCGTCCGGGGACGCGGTGGTGCCCGCGGCGCTGGAGCACCGGCCCGACGTCGCGGTGCTGGACGTGCAGATGCCCGGCATGGACGGCATCGACGCCGCCGCCGAGCTCGGGAGACTGCTCCCCGGCTGCCGCGTGCTCATGCTCACCCAGCTGGGCCGCCCCGAGGTCCTGCGCCGGGCGTTCGCGGCCCGGGTCGGGGGGTTCATGCTGAAGGACGCCCCGCCCGCCGACCTCGCCGCGGCCGTGCGCCGCGTCAACGCCGGAGAGACGGTGGTCGATCCCGCCCTCGCCGCCGCGACCATCACGGCCAGGGAGAACCCGCTGTCACCGCGCGAGGTCGACGTGCTGCGGCTGGCCGCCGGCGGCGACGACCTCGCGGAGATCGCGGCCGCGCTCCATCTCACGAAGGGCACCGTGCGCAACTACCTGGGGGCGATCGTCACCAAGATCGACGCCCGCAACCGGCTGGACGCCGTCCGGATCGCCACCGAAGCCGGCTGGCTGTGACCGCGACGCCCCCTGCCTTCGCGCCGCCTCCGGTGGTGATCGACGTAGGCGGTGACGCCAAGGTGAGGGCGTTGATCGGCGGGTCCGTCGCGGGGGTCATCGGGCTCATCGCGATCTTCTCCGTGCTCACCGGGCAGACGACGGGCGGCTCGGGCAGCGCGGTCGTGGTGCTGGTCCTCGGGCTGATCTTCCTGTTCATCGGGCTACTGCCGATCATCGCCTGGCGCAAGGTCAGCCGGCCGCGCCGGCTCGTCTTCGACGGCTTCGGCGTGCGCTGGGACGACCCCCAGGGCAAGCCGTGGGCGGCACCGTGGAACGAGCTGTCCGGGGTGGGCATCTCGCGTACGCAGCAGCGCCGGGTCAAGCTCGCCGACTACCTGATCCGCAGGACGATGGTCCGCCTCGACCTCTTCCCCGCCGACCCGGGCTTCCGCGCGCGCCATCCGGACATGGAGCACCTGTGGGAGTTCCACACGGTCAAGAACGGCTACCGGCTCCCGCTGGGCTCGAACCCCAGATACATCCCGGTCATCGAGCACGCCATGCGGCAGTACCGCCCGGCCGTCTACCTGGGCATCCGCGACGAGGGCTTCATGGTCGGCCTGGTCTGACCGCCTCCGGCAGCCGCTCATCCGAAGTCGAGGAAGACGGTCTCCTTCTCGCCCTGCAGGTGGATGTCGAACCGGTAGACGCCCTCGCGCTCCTCCACCGGCACCAGCGTCCGCCTGCGCTCAGGGGGCAGCGAGTCGAGGAAGGCGTCCTGGCCGAAGTAGATGCGGGTGTAGAGGTGGTGGAGCAGACCGCGGGCGAACACGCAGACGCTGATGTACCCGGTGCCGGGCAGGAGCGTGCGCAACGTCCAGCGGCCGTCGCCGTCCGTGGGCACCCGGCCGAAGCCGGTGAAGTCGACGCCGTGCCTGCCGAGCAGCGCGCCGCTCACCTGGTCGCGCCGCAGGGAGCCCGGCGCCCCCCGCAGGCTGCCGGACGGGCCGGCCTGCCAGAACTCCAGCAGCGCGTCGGGCACCGGGTCGCCCGCGCCGTCGTAGACGTACCCGTGGACGGTGATGCCGCTCTCGGCGATGTCGCCCCCGCGGGGGATCGGGAGCGCGAAGCCGTAGAACGGGCCCACGGTCTGGGAAGGGGTGGGGTTCATCGGCCCTCCTCCATCCACGTCGCGGCGGGGCCGTCCAGCACGATGTCCCACCGGTAGCCGAGCGCCCACTCCGGCACGGACAGATCGTGGTCGTAGGCGGAGACCAGCCGCTGCCTGGCCCGCTCGTCGGTGACGGAGTTGAGCACGGGGTCGTACGGGAACAGCGGGTCGTTCGGGAAGTACATCTGCGTGACCAGCCGCTGTGTGAAGGCCCTGCCGAACACCGAGAAGTGGATGTGCGCGGGCCGCCAGGCGTTGACGTGGTTGCGCCACGGGTACGCGCCGGGCTTGATCGTGGTGAACCTGTAGCCGCCCTCGTCGTCGGTCAGGCAGCGGCCCACGCCGGTGAAGTTGGGGTCGAGCGGCGCGGGATGGTCGTCGCGCTGGTGCAGGTAGCGGCCCGAGGCGTTGGCCTGCCAGATCTCCACCAGCTGGCCCCGCACCGGCCGCCCGTCGCGGTCCAGCACCCGCCCCTGCACGGTGATCCGCTCGCCCAGGGGCTCGCCGAGGTGCTGCCGGGTCAGGTCCGAGTCGAACGGGGTGACGTCGGTGACGCCGAAGACCGGCCCGCTCAGCTCGGCCGCCTCCGGGTCCTTCAGCGCGACGAGCGGCTGCTTGGGGTGGCGCAGCACGCTGCTGCGGTAGGGGGCGAAGTCCCGATCGGGGTGGTCGGCCGCCGCTGCGCCGCGAGCCGTGTGCAGCTCGGCGATCTCGCGGTCGATGTCGGCTTGGGTGAGAGGTGGGGTCATGTACGGCTACCTTCCAGAACGACGGCCAGGCTCATCTGCGGCTACCTTTCCAGGACGACGGCCAGCCCCTGGCCGACGCCGATGCAGAGGGACGCGAGCCCGGTGCCGGAGCCGGCGGCGGCGAGCCGGTGGGCCACGGCGCCGGTGATGCGGGCGCCGGAGGCGCCGAGCGGGTGGCCCAGGGCGATCGCGCCGCCGTCGGGGTTGACGATGGCGGGATCGAGATCGGGCAACTCGGCCAGGCAGCCGAGCACCTGCGCGGCGAACGCCTCGTTCAGCTCGGCGGTCGTCAGGTCGCCGAACCCCTTGCCTGCCTTGGCCAGAGCCTTCTGCGATGCCTCGACCGGACCCAGCCCGAAGTAGCGGGGTTCGAGGGCGCTCGCGGCGCTCGCGGTGATCCGCGCGAGCGGCTCGCGGCCGCGCAACCCGGCCTCGTCGGTCAGCAGCAGCGCCGCCGCGCCGTCGTTGAGCGGCGAGGCGTTGCCCGCGGTGACCGTGCCGTTCGCGCGGAAGACGGGCTTGAGCCGGGCGAGCTTGTCCAGGCTCGTGTCCTCGCGGATGCCCTCGTCCCTGGTCAGACCGCCGATGGGGGCGATCTCGCGCTCGAACGACGCCTTGGCCGCCTTCTGGTGGCTGGCCAGCGCGTACGCGTCCTGCTCCGCCCTGGCGATGCCGTGCCTGTCGGCGATCAGCTCGGCCCCCTCGCCCAGGGACACGGTGTGCTCGGCGGGCATCCTCGGGTTGACCAGCCGCCAGCCGAGCGTGGTGGAGACCAGCTCCTGTCCACCCGCAGGGAAGGCCTTGTCCGGTTTGGGCAGCACCCACGGGGCGCGGGTCATCGACTCCACGCCGCCGGCGATCACGGTGGAGGCGTCGCCGAGGGCGATCATGCGGTACGCCTGGATGACGGCCTCCATGCCGGACCCGCACAGCCGGTTCACGGTCGCGCCCGGCGTGGTCACGGGCAGCCCGGCCAGCAGCGCGGCCATGCGGGCGACGTTGCGGTTCTCCTCGCCCGCCCCGTTGGCGTTGCCGAGGATCACCTCGTCGGGGGCCTCGACGCCGTTGCACTCGGCGATGGCCCTGACGACGTGCGCGGCCAGGTCGTCGGGCCGGATCCCGGCCAGCGCCCCGCCGTGGCGGCCGAACGGCGTGCGGACGGCGTCCACGATGTACACGGTGTTCATCCCAGAACCTCCGTCTCCGTACGGTCGCGCAGCTCGGCCACGCTCACCCCGGGCGCGGTCTCCACCAGCCTCAGCCCGCCGCCGGTGACGTCGAGCACGCCGAGGTCGGTGATGATCCGGTGTACGCACTCCTTCCCCGTGAGCGGCAGCGAGCACTCCTTGACGATCTTCGGAGTGCCGTCCTTGGCGGTGTGATCCATGATCACGATGACCCGGCGCGCGCCGTGGACCAGGTCCATCGCCCCGCCCATGCCCTTGACCAGCTTGCCGGGGACCATCCAGTTCGCCAGGTCGCCACGTGCGGAGACCTGCATCGCGCCCAGCACCGCCACGTCGATGTGCCCGCCGCGGATCATTCCGAACGACAGCGACGAGTCGAAGAACGCCGCGCCGGGGAGCACGGTCACCGTCTCCTTGCCCGCGTTGATCAGGTCGGGGTCGAGCGCGCCGGGGGCCGGGTAGGGGCCGACGCCGAGGATGCCGTTCTCCGAGTGCAGGATCACGTCCACGTCCGGCGGGAGGAAGGACGGGATGCGGGTGGGCAGCCCGATGCCGAGGTTGACGTAGTCGCCGTCGCGCAGCTCGGCCGCGGCCCGCGCGACCATCTCGTCCCTGGTCCAGCTCATGAGGTCATCCTCTTCTCCACACCCTTGTCGGCGGCCTGCTCAGGGGTGAGGACGAGGACGCGCTGGACGAACACGCCGGGCAGATGGACCTCGTCCGGTTCCAGCTCGGTCAGCTCCTCGACCTCGGCGATCGTGATCCGCCCGGCCATCGCGGCGAGGGGGTTGAAGTTGCGTGCGGCCTTGTTGAAGACGAGGTTGCCGCACCGGTCGCCCTTGGCGGCCCTGACCAGGGCGAAGTCGGTGGTGATGCTGTGCTCCAGCACGTACTGCCGGCCGCCGAACTCGCGGACCTCCTTCGGCGGGGAGGCCACCGCGACCGAGCCGTCCGGGTTGTGGCGCAGCGGCAGGCCGCCGTCGGCGACCGGCGTGCCGACCCCGGCAGGGGTGTAGAAGGCGGGGATGCCGGCGCCGCCCGCGCGCAGCCGCTCCGCCAGGCTGCCCTGCGGGGTGAGCTCCACCTCGAGCTCCCCTGCCAGGTACTGCCGGGCGAACTCCTTGTTGTCGCCGATGTACGAGGCGGTCACGCGGGCGATGCGCCCGGCAGCCAGCAGGACCCCCAGGCCGCCGCCGTCCACTCCGCAGTTGTTCGACACCACGCCGATCCCGCTCACGCCGGTGTTGTGCAGCGCCTGGATCAGCACGTTGGGGATGCCGCTGAGGCCGAAGCCGCCGACCGCGAACGACGCGCCGTCACGCACGCCCGCCAGCGCCTCCTCGGCGGTCGCGACCACCTTGTCTCTCCGCACGACGCTCCATTCAGCCGGAGTGTTCGCATAGTGAACTTTAGTTCACTATTGTGATGACGAGTATGCGTACGTGACCTCGTTCATGTCAAAGCCCTTGATCGGGCAGAGGGAGGCCGGATGGAGGCCGCAGGCACCCTGGAGCGCGGCCTGACCGTGCTGAGGGCCCTCGTCGCCGGCCCCGCCGGGCGCAGGCGCGCCACGGACCTGGTGCGCGCCACCGGCCTGGCCAGGTCGACCGTCGACCGCGTCCTGGCCACGCTGGTCCACCTCGGCTACGTCCGCGCCGAGGGGCGCGACATGTTGCCCGCGCCGCCCCTGATGGAGCTGGGCGAGGCCTACCTCGCCTGTGGCGGGCTGCGCGACCCGCTCGCGCCGCTGGCGGAGCGGCTGGCGGAGGAGCTGGACGAGTCCGTGTCGCTGGCCGTCGAGGACTGCGACGGGGTGCGCTTCATCGGCCAGTTCACCCGGCGGCGCACCATGTCGGTCGCCTTCCGGGTGGGCGACCTGCTGCCCGCCGCCCGCTGCGCGGCCGGCCTGGCGCTGCTCGATCCGGCTGCGCCGTGGGCCGAGGACGACCAGCTCATCGAGCCCGGCCTGATCGCGGTCGCGGTGCCCGTACGTGACCGGGAGGGCAAAGCGGTCTGCGCGGTGAGCGTCGTCAGCCACACCAGCAGGCACACCGCCGCCAGCCTGCGCGACTACGCGCTCCCCCGCCTGCGCAAGACGGTCGCGGCCATGGAGGCGGCCCTGACCGAGCCGCCATCCCCACCCCGCCAGAAGGAGCCCACCGCCGCCCCGGATCTCTCGCGCACCATCAAGGACGAGCTGGGGGCGGGTTTCCTGCAGTCGCTGGCTCGTGGCCTGGCCGTGCTCGTGTCACTCGGCTCGGCCCGCGGCGGCCTGAGCCTGGCCGACGCCGCCAAGGCCACCGGGCTGCCGAGGGCCACCGCGCGGCGGTCGCTGCAGGTCCTGGAGCGGCTCGGCTACGCGGCCTGCCACGACGCCCGCTTCGCGCTGCTCCCCAGGGTGATGGAGCTGGGCTACGCCGCGCTGTCGGAGCGCACCTTCGGTGAGGTCGTCCAGCCGCACCTCGCCGACCTGGTGGCCCGGGTCCACCAGTCGGCCTCGGTCGGGGTGCTGTCCGGCGACGACGTCCTGTACGTGGCGCGCGTGCCCACGGTGAGCATCATGACCGTCAACATCACGGTCGGCACCCGCTTCCCCGCGTACGCCACCTCCATGGGCCGCGTACTGCTCGCCGGCCAGCCCGGTGAGCGGCTGGCGGCCATCGTGCCCGAGCCGCTGACCCGCCGCACGATCACGTCGCCCGCCGGGTTGCGAGCCGCGGTCCGTCAGGCCGCCGAAGACGGGTACGCGCTGGTCGACCAGGAGCTGGAGGAGGGAGTGCGGTCGATCGCCGTGCCCGTACGCGACCGCGAAGGGCGGGTGGTCGCGGCCGTCAACGTCGCCACCCACGCCAGCCGCGCGAGCCGGGCCGACCTGCTCCGCGACGTGCTTCCCGCCCTCACCGAGACCGCCGCCAGGATGGCGGCCGACCTGCGGCACATCCCCGCGCGACCGTGACGGGGCCGGCTCAGCAGGCCGTCACTCGCGTACGCCCATCGCCCCCCTCGGCGGCGCGATCAGGCCGTACATGACCAGTGCGCAGAGCGCGATCGAGATCACCGACCAGACGGGGAAGGCCGACATGAAGGCGAAGTGGCCGATCATGGCGAGCCCCGCCAGGATGACCCCCGCCACGCGGGCCCACATCTGCCCGGCCAGCACGCCGAGCCCGATGGCGAACATCAGCACGCCGAGCGCCAGCCAGATCCAGCCCCACGCGGTGTAGTTCCACACCAGGAGCCGCCCGCCGGGTGTGACGAAGAAGTACGTCTTGAACAGGGCGATGACGCCTTCGATGATGTGGAAGACGCCCAGCACCATGGCCAGCGTGCCGGCGAATCCGAGCCAGCCGGAGAAACCGGCGCCTGGGTGGAAGGCTCGTCCGAACGGTGTTGACGTCATGATCGTCTCCTTCCCGGTGAGCTGAAACCTCACGGGTCGCAGATGCATCCATGCCCGAAATGCCCGGCAGCAACAGCCCTTTCGGCAAAGCTATGTTTTCGCACGGGCAAAGGCAGCCAAAAACGCAACTACTCGACAAAAAGATTTTTTTACCAATTTTCCCAAAAAGGAAGACGCCCTTGACCGACATATCCGTTTGAAAAGCGACAAAGTGCACTCAAAACCATTCACCGAATAGTGTGGATAGTGGAGGCTCGGAGACCGGCGGCACGGTGAACCGAGCGCCTGAGCCGTTGGAGCATGCATGACCATGACCGCACCGATCATCTCGTGCCGGTTGCCCGCCGAGCTCAACAGCTTCGTCGGCCGGCGGCGCGAGATCGCCGAGGTCAAGCGGCTGCTGTCCGAGGCCAGGCTGGTGACGCTCGTCGGCGTGGGCGGCGTCGGCAAGACGCGCCTGTCCCTGCGGGTCGGCTACGACCTGCGGCGCGCCTTCCACGACGGGGTGTGGCTGGTCGAGCTCGCGGCACTGGAAAGCCCCGAACTGCTCCTGCAGACGGTGACGGAGTGCCTGGAGATCCAGGACCGTTCCGTACGGCCGTCCATCGAGGTGCTCATCGATCACCTGCGGGACAAGCAGTTGCTCCTGATCCTGGACAACTGCGAGCACCTGCTGGAATCATGCGCCATGCTGGCGGAGACGCTCATGCGCTCCGTGCCCGGCCTGCGGATCCTGGCCACCAGCCGGCAGTCGCTCGGAGTCGCCGGAGAGCAGACGATGCCCGTGCCGACGCTGCCCATGCCTGAGTGCAACGGCACGCGCCCTTCCACCGAGTCGCTGAAGGGGTTCGACGCGGTACGGCTGTTCGCCGAGCGCGCCCAGGCGGTGGTCCCGGGATTCGAGGTGACCGAGGCCAACCAGGAGGTCGTGGCGCGCATCTGCCGCCATCTCGACGGCATCCCGCTGGCGATCGAGCTGGCGGCCGTGCGGCTGCGGGCGATCTCCGTGGAGCAGCTGCTGGCCCGGCTCGACGACCGGTTCCGGCTGCTCACGATGGGCGCGCGCACGGCCATGCCGCGCCAGCAGACGCTGCGGGCGCTGATCGACTGGAGCTACAGCCTGTGCACCGATCAGGAGCGGCTGCTGTGGGCCCGGCTCTCGGTGTTCTCCGGCGGCCTGGACCTGGAGGCGGCCGAGCAGGTGTGCTCGGGGGACGGCATCCTCCCCGAGGAGGTCGTCGACCTGATGATCGGCCTGGTGGGCAAGTCGGTGCTGGCCCGCGAGGAGCACGACTCGACGGTGCGCTTCCGGTTGCTGGAGACGATCCGCCAGTACGGCCGCGAACGGCTGCGCGAGGCGGGCGAGGAGGCGGAGCTGAAGGTCCGGCACCGCGACTGGTGCCACGACCTGGTGACCCGCGCGCAGCGCGAATGGTTCGGCCCCGACCAGGTGGCCTGGTTCACGCGCCTGCACAGCGAGCACGGCAACCTCCGCACGGCGCTCGACTTCTGCCTCACGACGCCGGGCGAGGCGGAGCGCGGCCTGGCCATCGCCACGGCGCTGCGGTTCTACTGGATCGCGGCCGGCTCGCTGCGCGAGGGGCGCGTCTGGCTCGACCGCCTGCTCACCGCCTGTGCCGAGCCGACTCCCGCCCGCGCCGGCGCCCTGTGCCTCAACGCGCGGCTGGCGGTCCTGCAGAGCGACTTCGCGCTGGCCGCGAAGATGCTGGTCGAGTGCCACAGCCTGGGCATGGAGCTGGGCGACGCGGGGATCCTCGCGGGCACCGCGTACGTCTCCGGCCTCGCGGCCCTGATCCAGCGCGACTTCACCGGCGCGGTGACCTTCCTCGAGCAGGCGGTCGAAGGTCACTGCGAGGCCGGCGAGGACATGGGCATGGTGAACGCGCTGATGTACCTCGCCACCGCCCACTCGCTGCTCGGCCACTCCGATCAGGCCCAGACCCAGTACAAGGAGTGCCTGGCAATCTGCGAGGCGCGCGAGGACCACTGGTTCAGGTCGTACACGCTGTGGGTGTACGGGATCGAGCTGTGGCGGCAGGGCGACACGGCCCAGGCGGTCGAGATGGAGCGCGAGGCCATCCGGCTCAAGCGGCCCTTCGACGACCGTCTGGGCATCGCCCTGTGCATCGAGGCGCTGGCGTGGATGGCCGCCGACGGCGCGGCCGAGCGCGCCGCGGTGCTGTTCGGCGCCTCGCAGGAGAGCTGGCGGTCGTTCGGCGCTCCCCTGCTCAGCTACCTGACCGGCTACCACGACTCCGCCGAGGCGCTGGCCCGGGAACGCCTCGGCGGGCGCCGGTTCGAGGCCGGCTTCCGCAAGGGCGCCGAGCTCAGCTCCACCGAGGCGATCGCGTACGCCATGTGCGAGACCGCCCAGGTGGCCGAGCCGGCGCGCAAGGCGGTGGCCTCACCGCTCACCCGCAGGGAGATGGAGATCGCCCGGCTCGTCGCCCAGGGCATGACCAACAAGGCGATCGCGTCCCAGCTGGTCATCGCCCAGCGCACGGCGGAGGGGCACGTCGAGCACATCCTGAACAAGCTCGGGTTCAACTCCCGGGCCCAGATCGCGGCCTGGGTCGGCGAACAGGGGCAGCTCCTTCCCGGGAAGTCTCCATGAACGCCACCGCCGGCCTACTGACTGACAAATCCAGCTTTGTCGGGCGGACGCATGAGCTGACCGCGGTGCGGAAGATGCTGGGCCAGGCCCGGCTGCTCACCTTGACCGGCGTGGGCGGCGTCGGCAAGACCCGGCTGGCGCTCAGGGCGGCGGAGCTCCTGCGGGACACGTACCAGGACGGCGTCGAGGTGGTCGAGCTGGCCACGCTGGAGACCGGCGACCTGCTCGAGCCGGCGGTCGCCACGGCGCTGGGGTTGCGCGACGGGCGCCCCGACCTCATGACCGTGCTGCTGGACTACCTGTCGGGCCGGCGGATGCTGCTGGTCCTGGACAACTGCGAGCATCTGAGCGCGGTCTGCGCCCCGTTCGTGGACCGGCTGCTGCGGGCCGCCCCCCGGGTGCAGGTGCTGGCGACCAGCAGGCAGACGCTGCGGGTGTACGGCGAGCAGGTGCTGAGGGTCGCTCCCCTGCCCATCCCGACCCCAGGGGCCACCCTGCGGGAGATCGCCCGCCAGGACTCCGTGCGCCTGTTCCTGGAGCGCGCGGCGGGCGCCGTGCCCGGCTTCACGCTGCATCCGGGGAACATGGCGGCCGTGGCGCGGCTGGTGCAGCGCCTTGAGGGGATCCCGCTGGCGATCGAGCTGGCCGCGGTTCGGCTGCGCACCCTGCCGCTGGAGCAGCTGACGCGCGAGCTGGACGAGCGGTTGGACGTGCTGGCCGCGGGGGCTCCCGCCGCGCTGCCCCGCCACCAGACGCTGCGCGCGACCATCGACTGGAGTTTCTGCCTGTGCTCGTCCGGCGAGCGGCGGTTGTGGGCCCGGCTGGGCATGTTCCCCGGCGGCGCGGACCTGGAGACCGCGGAGGCGGTGTGCTCGGGCGAGGGCATCGACCGTCTCGACGTGCTCGATCACCTCGCCGGTCTGGTCGACAAGTCGGTCCTGCTCACGGACGGGCTCCGGTACCGCATGCCGGAGAGCCTGCGCACGTACGGCTGCGAACAGGTGCCGCCCTCCGAGCTGCGGCAGCTACGCCGGCGTTACGTCGACCACTACCGCAAGCTGGTGGAGGAGGACCGGGTCGACCAGATGGTTCCCGAGCAGCTGGAGCGGTTTCTGCGGCTGCAGCGGGAGCTGCCCAACATCCGCGTCGCCCTCGAAGCGTGCATGAGCGAGCCGGGGCTGGCTCCCGTGGGAGTGGGCGCCGCGACGGCGATGTGGTGCTTCTGGCTGCTCACCGGCTCGCTCACCGAGGGCCGCTACTGGCTGGAGCGCGGCCTCGAGCAGGTGCCGGAAGACCACCCTGTACGGGCGGCCGGACTCTGGGCCGACAGCATGCTCGCCATCCGCCAGGGCGACCTCCTGGCGGGGATGCCGAGGTTGCATGCCTCCATCGCCCTGGCCCGTGCGGCGGGCGACCAGAAGCTGCTGGCGTACACCCTGCGTACCAAGGGGGTCGCGGCGTTCCTCGCCCGCGACGCCCGGCGCGGCTTCGCGCTGGTGCGGGAGGCCCTGGCCCTGCACCACGCCATCGACGACCTCGACGGCATCATGTTCGGACTCTACGTCGGCGCCACGTACGGCTCCAATGCGGACCCGCCCCAGTCCGCCGCCTACGGCGAAGAGCTCCTGGGCCTGTGCGAGCGGCAGCACGCCCTGGTCTTCCGCGCGTACGCCCACCTGGCGCTCGGTGTCGCCTGGTGGAACCTGGGCGACAGCAGGCGGGCCGAAGCGCTGGTGACGACGGCCACCGAGGTCACCGGAGGGATCAACGACAGGTGGTGTCTCACCCAGTGCCTGGAGGTGCTGGCGTGGATCGCGGGCGCGCGGGAGCAGCACGACAGGGCGGCCGAGCTGCTGGGGGCGGCGCACGCGATGTGGGAGGCGGTGGGCGCCTCACCCGAATGGATGAGCCACCACGCGGCGTGGCACGAGCGCTGCACCCGGCAGGCCCGCCGCGCGCTGGGCGGACCGACGTTCACGGCCGCCTTCCGCGAGGGCGCGAGGCTCGGCCCGGAACGCGCCGTGGCCTACGCGCTGGGCGGACCACGGGTCCAGTAGGGCCGAGACCACCGCGTCCTGCCCGAACCGAGACCGCCGCGTCCTGCCCGGCTGAAAGCGGTCAGGGACGGGGTGAGAGGCGGAAGACGCGCAACTCGCGGCCGGAGCGGTCGGTGTAGCCCTGGTACAGCGGCCAGAAGCGGGTGAGCGCCTGCCAGGCCTGCTCGCGCTCGGCGCCGGTCAGCAGGACGGCCGTCACGGGGATGACGCGCCCGCGGAAGGCCACCGTGGCCTGCGGGGTCTTGAGCAGGTTGCCGCTCCAGGCCGGGTGGTGCTCCCTGCCGAAGTTGCTGCCGACCACCAGGAATGTGCCGCCGTCCTCGGGCAGGCAGGCCAGCGGGCTCTCGCGGGGCTGCCCGGACTTGCTGCCCGTCGTGGTGAGCAGCAAATGGGGGATCATCTGGTCGCCCATGAGGACACGTCCGCCGGTCACGCGGTTGACGAAGCGGTCGAGGGGCGGCACGATCTTGGGCGCGACCCGGGCGAAGCCCCTGGTGCCCGCGAGCCACTGGAAGAACGGGCGCAGCGCGGTGCTGAACCGCGCCCTGACCCCGCCGCTGGACTGCTGCTCGACCACGGTGACCTCACGTCCGGCTCGGGTGGGGCTGCTGACGGGGGCCAAGGATACTTCCCAACCAAGCGATAGGTCTACTCGACGGACGACCAGGGCGACGGCCGGTCGATCCGGTAGAGGTAGTGGGCGGGCCCGTGGACCGGGTTGTCCGGCTCGAGCTCGCCTTCCGCGACCCGGCGCATCCCGGCCTTCTCCAGCGCCCGCCACGACGCGCGGTTGCCCGCGGAGACCGGGACCAGCACGCAGGGGGCGTCGGGGAACTCGTCCCACGTCCGCTCGATGACCGAGCGGATCATCGCCGTCCCGTGCCCCTGGCCGACCTGTCCCGGATCGCCGATCAGGTAGTCGATGGTCATCGTGCCGTCGGGGACGGGCACGATGGCCGCCAGCGAGGCCAGATAGTCCGGATAGTCCGCCAACCGCGACCGCTGGACCAGGCCGAGCGGCCGGTCGTCGAGGAACACGAGCAGGTCCTCCGACGGCTCCTCTCCCCTGTCGACGGGGCCGAAGTCGCGCGCCACCGCCTCCATCGAGGTCTCGTGGTTCCACCACAGCGCCACGTGCGGCTGCTCCAGCCACGTGCGCAGCAGCGGGAAGTCCTCCTGGGCCAGTCGACGCCATGTGATCATCAAGACGCTCCTGAAGTCAGATGCCGGCGGTAGTAGCGGGCCTGGCGGTCACGGTGACCGCATGAGGGATGGCACCATCGCCGGCGCGAATGGTGCTGGACGAAGAAGAGGGAGCAGCCGGGGCCGTGGCAGCGCCGTACCCGGCCGGCCAGCGGGCCGGTCAGCAGCTCGACACAGCCGGCGGCGATGCGGCCGAGCACCGCGGCGGCGCCGGTGGCGGTGTCGAGCCGGCGCGCCGCGGGCGGGCCGTCGCGCCAGTCCAGGCGGAGGAACGTCGGCGCCGCCGCCGCGAAGCCGTTGACCCGCTCGACCGCCGCCGTGCCGGGGGCCAGCCCCTCGACCGCGGCCGACAGCAGGGCGTGTACGCAGTCGCGTAGCGTCCGCACCTGCTCGGCGTGCCGGCTCATCGAGGCCGCCGACTCATGCCGTACGGAGACCTCGGCGAACCACCGATCGACCTGCCGGTCGTCCGCCAGGAAGTCGATTTGCGCCTGGCCCACGCCGTACAGCGTGTTGGCCAGCTCCACCGCGAGAGGTTCCGTCCCGAGGATCGGGAACTCGGCAGCCGTCACGATGCTGACGCTAACAAAGCACTGCAACCGTCAGCATCCGAATATTGGAAAGTCTCTACATGGGGATATAGCGCGGCGGCGGCCGCGGCCTTCAGCGCCGTCGTCACGTCGGTGCTCCGGCCCGAGCAGGCGGTGGCCATGCTGCTGGACGGGCCGCGGGACGAGCCCGGCGAGCTCATCGCCTGGGTGGCCCCGACGTTGCAGCGCCACCTCACCGGCCACGCCCCATGACCACGTGGAAACGCCCAGAGCCGAAGCTCACGCTGGGGCGTCCTGCCTAGTGGCGCCCGGCGTTCGTGTCCGCGGCTCCGGGCCGGGCGCCGAGGGCGATGAGCAGGTAGTGGCGCTGGCGCAGGGTGAGGTCGCCGATGCTGGCGCCGCTGCCGATCCCGCCCTTCCGCAGCACTCTGCTGATCTCGGCCGCGCCGTGTCCCGGCAGGGCCCGCAGCAGCGATTCGACGTCGGCGCTCATGGTGGCCGGCTCGCCGCGTGGCAGGAGGGCCTCCACGCCGAGCTGCCCGGCGGCGACGGCGGCGCGCAGCTCGGCGGCCGTCGTCGGCACCGGCTCTCGTGTGGGTTCGGGCCGGGGGGACGGGGTGCGGGTGGGCGGGACGAGCGGCCTGCCGCTCTGGCCGACGGCGGCGATGGGGACGGCCAGCTCGGGCAGGTCTTCGACGAGAACGGTCTCTGCCGCGACCAGCAGCCCGCCCACCGCCAGCACGCCTGCCGCGGCGACGGCGACATGGCGCCGCACCAGCCGGCCGCTGCTGCGGGCGATCTTCAGCCCGATCACCGCGGTACGCAGCAGCACGCCGGTGAGCAGGCCGAGCAGGATCGGCACGCTCTGCGGGGGGATGGGCGCCACCGCGGCCAGCACGACACCGGCCGCGGGGCTGAGGCAGGAGAGCGCCAGCCAGGGAGCGCGCGGTTTGCTGGCCATGTCGAGCATGGCCGTCATGGCCAGCCCCTCGCCGGCCGAGTGGATCATGAGCGCGGCCACGACGACGGCCGAGGCCGCCAGCACCAGGGTGGCGCCCTCGATCATGCGGTGCAGGCTCAGCGCGACGGCGGTGCCCACGCCTCCGTACACCGCGGCGCTGACGGCCTGCTTGACGCGCCTGTGCAGTCCGGGGGCGTGCTGCCCGCGCTGCACGGCCTCGTGCGGGTGGCCGTGGCGGGTGAAGTACGTGATGGCGGCGAAGCCGACCACCCCGGCCAGCGCCACCAGCCACAGGGGCACTTCGGTGGCGTGGGCCTCACGCCAGGCGTCCGGCATCACGTCGGCCACGGCGGTGACGAGCATGAGCGCCGAGGCGACGGCCAGCCAGATGCTGATCCTGGCGGCGTTGCGATGGGCGAGATGGGCCCCGGCCAGCGTGGACAGCGCCACCAGGCCCACGGCAGCCCACACCGTCCACGCGGGCATGGCGGCGTCAAGACCGGAGTCTTGCAGCGCCGACTGCAGTGCCGGCCCCCCGAGCGGCAAGGACATGTCACGGCCTTTCTCGCGAGTGCGTACGGAGCGGCTCGGTTCACGGGGCGGCGGCGGGACCGGTGTACGTGCCGTGCCCAGGCGTGGCGAGGTCCTCGAGGACGTCGCGCAGCCGCCCCAGCTGGCCGCGCAGGCTTTCCTGCAGTTGCCGCCCATGGTCGGACAGCACCGTGTCGAACTGGTCGAGCTGCTCCTCGATGACCTCGCGGTAGGCCAGGTGGGCGGTACGGGTCAGCGCCTCGGCCGCGGCGGCGGCCTCACGCCGCAGCCGATCGGCCTCCGCGCGGGCCTCGGCGAGGATCTGGCGCGCCTCCTGCCGGGCGATCTCGACGGTCTCCTGCGCGGTCTGCTCCGCTTCCGCCTGCATGTCGGCCGGCACCGGCGGGACGGGCAGGCTCGCCAGCCGCTCGCGCAGGTGGGCGTTGTCCTGCCAGAGCAGCCCGAGCGTGCTCTCCACGCCGGCCAGGAACGCGTCCACCTCGGCCAGGTCGTAGCCGGCGCGCAACCGGACGACGGTGAAGACCTGATGGTGGACGGCGGTGGGGGTCAGCAGGGTGAGCTGGCCGGGACCCGCCGCCTGGACCGGCAGCGTGGCGGCGTCGTCGACGGCGTGACTGAACGGGAGCCGGAGGCGATGGTCGTGTTCTTCGTGCTTGATGTGCATGACGGCGCTTCACCGAACCCTTCGGTGCGACCTTTACCGTTTGACCAGGTAGCTTATACGCACAGTAGTTGACACGTTACCTTGCGCTTAAACGTCTGAGCAGCTGGTCATGGGTAAAGCCGCCCCCGTCATGGAGCGCCGGAGGCCGTCACGAACGACAGCACGGCCTCGGCGAACGCGTCGGGGCGCTGCTCGGGCAGGCAGACGCCGGCGCCGTCGATCACCTTCAGCTCGCAGCCCAGCACCCGCGCCAGGGCCGGCTGGTCAGGCAGCGCGTACGCGTCGTCCGCCCCGCACATCAGCAGGGTGCGGGTGCGTACGAGCGGCAGCCGCGACGCCATCTCGTACGCGCTCACGGCGGCGTGACCGTCGTGGAGGCGATCCACGACCCGCAGAGCGTCGATCACGAACCGGGTGAGGTCGCCCTCCTGGCCGGCGTCGTAGAAGCCGCGCCGCTGCCGCCACAGCTCGGTGACGTGACCGCCGTCGGGCGCCGGCTGGACGTGGTCGACCCGGGGCAGGTCGCGCACCCGTTCCCGGCGTTCGGGGGTGACGTGCGGCATCGCCGAGAGCACCAGTGCCGACAGCCGCGCCGGGGCGCGCGCCGCCACCTCCAGCGCGATCACGGCCCCCGTGTGGTGACCGACGAGGGCGACCCGGGACAGGCCGAGTGCGTCGAGCACCGCCTCGACGCCGTCGGCGAAGCGCTCGATGCTGAACTCGTCGGTGTGGGCCGACTGCCCGAAGCCGAGGGTGTCCAGCGCCATGGCGCGCACGTGGCCGCCCGCGATCGGCAGCACGCGGATGTACTCGGTCCACGACCGCGGGGTCTGGTGCAGGAACAGCACCGGCGTGCCGCTCCCGCATTCGGCGAGGTGCATCTGCCCGAACCGGGTGTCCACGTATCGGCGCCGCACGCTGGTCATCGCTCACCGCCGTTCTGCCGATGCCGGCCTCCGCAGCGGATGCTAGCCCAAGTGCGCCCTCATGGCTCCATCCCTTTGCGCAGCAGCCGCCACGCCTGCCCGGCGACCACGCGCCGGCGGGGCGCCGGGGTCTTGGCGAGGACTCCGGCGACCATGCCGATGACCAGCACCAGGTCCTCGGCCGTGACGTCGTCGCGGACGGCGCCCGCGCGCCGGGCGGCGGGGAGCATCCCGGCCAGGAGGTTCGCCACGCGATCGCGCACCTCGAGGACGCGGGGGTCGGGGTCCGTCGGCGGCGTGGTGACCATGTCGATGAACGCGGTCGAGTCGATGGTCTGCTCGTTGATCAGGGACAGCACGTCGTCGAGCGTGGCGCCGGGCTCGGCCGCCAGCGCCTCCAGCTGGGTGACGCCGTCCTCGAACACGGCCATCGCGAGACTGATGCGGTCGGGGAAGTGCCGGTAGAGGCTGCCCTGGCCGACCCCCGCGGCGCGGGCGACCGCGCTGAGCGGGGCGTTGTATCCGGCGCTGGCGAAGACCTCGCGAGCCGCCGCTATCAGCGCCGCCCGGTTCTCCGCCGCGGCGCTCGGTCCTCTGTTCGATCGACGGGAGTCCGGCACAGCCGTCATGATAGCAACCGGACAACATTGTCCGGTTGCTGCGCACGTGGCGACAGATATGACCCTTCAATGCCCGGCCAATGTCCTCGACGCTTATTTGGCCGCAGGCGACACTCGTATTCATGAAAACAACGGCAAAAGCACTGCTCGCGGGATCGGTGTTAGCCTGCGTCGCGGTGGCCGGCGGGGCAGGCACGGCGCACGCGGCGAATGCCGCCGGCGGGCGGCTGACGTTGATCGGCGACATCGGCGCCGTCACCTTCACCTACCCCACCTGCCAGCCTCCGAGGCAATACCATTCGCAGCTGCGCGAAATCCAGTCATTCGTCAATCAGCCGCCGCCCGGCTGTCAGGCCGTCCTGGTCAACCGAGCGGGGGCGAGCAGGGTGCTGTGTGTCGGCAGCGGTGACGTGCCCTTCGAATTCCGCCAGCCGACGAGCATCATCATCCAGCCTGGCACTGCTCCGGATTGCGGAATCGGGCCGGCAGGGCGCGATTGACGCCGCCGGCGGCCACCCCTGCGTAGACGTTCGCCGGACATGACAGGGGTGGCCGCCGGGCCCGTGCCTACGCTTGGCGGCCACCCCTGCAACGGCATCCGCTCATCCAGCAAGGCAGGCCGGTCAGCCGGCGCGGGGACGCACAGTCGAGGCATGGTCGCGGACCAGGTCGTGGAGCCGATATCGGCCGGGGGCGGGCTCCTGCAGGAGATGGGTGTCCGACAGCTGGTCCAGTAGCCGTCTGGCCTGTAGCGCGGTCGTGTCCAGCAGGGCGGCGGCCGCGTCGACGCCGAAGTCCGTGCTGATGCGCGAGCCCAATACCCGGTATGCGCGTCGTTGTTCAGCGGAAAGCCTTGCGTAGGACAGGTCCAGGGCGGCTGTGACGCTGTGCCGTCCGGCGTTCAGCTCGGCCAGCCGGTCGTCCGTCAGCCGGTCAAGCAGATGCCGCACGCTCCAGGTGGGATGCGCCCGGAGCCGGACGGCGGCGATGCGAACCGCGAGCGGCAGCAGCCCGCAGCGCTGCACGACCTCGGTCAGAACATGCACCGGTGTGCCCGTGACACGCTCCCGTCCGGCCATGCGGGTGAACATGGTGACCGCGTCCGCCACCGCCAGCGTCTCCAGCGACAGGCTTCGGGTGTCGCCCAGACAGGTGAAGCGGCGCCGGCTGGTGACGATCACCCGGCAGTCCGAGCCGGCGGGCAGCAGCGGATGGATCTGGAATCCGTCCGCGGCGTCGTCCAGGATGATCAGGACCTTGCGGTCGGCCAGCACGCTCCGGTACAGCGCGGCGCGGTCATCGACATGCCCGGGGAGGCGCTCGCCGGGGACGCCGAGTGTGCGGAGCACGCGGGCAAGGGCTTCACCCGGTTCGATCGGCGTCATCGATTGCGCATGGCCGTGGAGGTTCACGAAGAGTTGCCCGTCGGGATATCGCGGTGCGAGCCTGTGGGCGGCGTGCACGGCCAGCGCCGTCTTGCCTGCTCCGGCCATACCGTCGATGGAGACGACTGTCACCGTGTTCGCGCTCTGGTGACTCTCCAGGATCGCCAGCTCGCGCTCGCGGCCCACCAGCGCCGCGACATCGGCAGGCAACTGCCGGGGAACGGCCGCCGCTGCCGGCGGTGAGCCGGTCCCCTCCGGATCATCGCTGGTATCGCGAGGCGGCTGGCCGCGAGTGGCGGCGACCAGCATCGCCCGCTCTTCGTCGTCCAGTTCCAGCGCCTTGGCCAGCAGCAGGATCGACCTGGTGCGAGGCTGCCAGAGCCCGCTGTTCTCCAGCCGGCGAACCGTCCGGACGTTGAGGCCGGCCCTTTCTGCGAGTTGCTCCTGAGTGAGTAATGTCCGCTCCCGCCACGTGCGCAGTAGCGCTCCCAAAGACGGCTCCGCGCCGGGCCCCCAGCCCGCCATGACCGGAGCCGGTCCTCTCGTTGCGCTGATGATCGACACCCCCGTTCTCATCGTCGCTCTGCCGGTGAAGGCAGAGGTCCATCGAAACCGTGTTCGCACCGTTCAGGCCACTGGTCGGACGACATTGAACGGAATCGGACGGCAGGCGAGCCGGTGCTTCCCGGCCGAAACGCGATTGATGGGCACGGCCGCGGTTGGCCAGAATGAACGCCATGGGCGAGCGGGAGGAGGGCGGCCATTCGGACGATGGGTGCCCCTACCAAGGCCTTGCGCCGTTCGAGACGGCGGAAGCCGAGCTGTTCTTCGGGCGTACGCGGGCGACGCTCAACCTCCTCGAACGCCTGGGACGGCGTTTGACGGAGCACGGATCCATCCTGCTGGTCTCGGGCGCCTCCGGCGTGGGCAAGTCGTCGCTGTTACGGGCGGGGCTGATGCCGGCGCTGGCCGAAGGAAGGCTGCCGGTCGCCGGATCACAGCGTTGGCCGCGCCTGCTCATCACACCCACCGCGAAGCCGTTCCACGCGCTTGCCGAAGGGTGGACACAGGCGTTCGGCGGGTCCGTCGACGCGGTGGACGAGCAGCTGCGGGACGATCCGCGGCGGGCGCTGTCCGAGACTCTCTCACCGGCTGCCCGGCTCGTCCTGGTGGTCGACCAGTTCGAGGAACTGTTCACCCTGGTGACCGACGAGCGGGAGCGCCAGGCGTTCGTCAGGGCCCTGGACACCCTGGCCGAGGGCCCGCACGGCGCCGGAGTGATCATCGGCGTGCGCGCGGACTACTGGGACCGCTGCGCCGCCTACCCGCAGTTCGCCGCGGCCATCCAGGACGGTCAGGTCATCGTCGAGCCGATGACGGAGTCGGACCTGCGACTGGCCATCACCGGCCCCGCGGCCGTGAGCGGCCTGGAGATCGAGCCCGGTCTGGTGGAGACCATCCTGGGCGAGCTGCGCGTCGGCCCGGCTGCCGGCGATCGCTTCGAGGCCGGGGCCCTGCCCCTGCTCTCGCAGGCCCTGCGCAACACCTGGGAGAGACGTGAGGACGGCACCCTGACCGTCCGGGGGTACGAGGAGTCCGGCCGGGTCCACGACTCCGTGCGCCGTACGGCCGACGAGGTCCTCGGGCGGCTGCCGCCGCAGGACCGCAAGACCGCGCTGAGGCTCTTCCGGCGGATGACATTGATCACCGCGGGCGGGCAGGTGGCGCGGCGCAGGGCTACGCTGGCCGAGATCCACGCCGCCGCGGCCGCGCACTCCGCGGAGCGGCGATTACAGGTCGAGGCGCTGCTGTCCGCGTTCGCCGGCCAACGCCTGCTCACCCTGCACGAGGACACCGTCGAGATCGCCCACGACGCGCTCCTGACCGCCTGGCCCACCCTGCGGCAGTGGCTCGAGCCCGACCTCGCCGCCCAAGCGGTGTACGACCAGCTCGTCGAGGACGCCGCGCAGTGGGCCGGCAACCACCGCGACCCCGCCTTCCTCTACCGGGGCGCCCGGCTGCTGGCCGTGGACGACAACCGGCCCCGCTGGGAGCGCGACCCCGACAGCTTTCCGCCGCCCGGCCCCACCGTGGAGCGCTTCCTCGCGGCGTCCACGCGGGAGGTGCGGCGGGCGGGCCGCCGCCGTCGTCTCGTCATGACCGGCCTCGCGGTGCTGTCGGTGCTCGCCCTCATCGCGGCCGGCGCCGCCGTCAAGGCGGCGAACGACGCCGACTTGCAACGCAGGCGGGCGAGCTCCCGCCAGCTCGCGGCGCAGAGCGAGGTCACCGGCGACGCCCCTCTGGCCTCGAGGCTCGCCGTGGCGGCCTGGCGGATCGCTGAGACTGACGAGGCCCGCAGCCGCGTGCTGTCCGCGGCGACCCGCACCGCCCGAGGGAACCTCGGCGCGGACACCAAACCCCTGATGGCAGTGGCGTTCACCCCCGACAATTCGACCATCGTGACAGCAAGTAACGACGGCACCGTGCGGTTCTGGGACACGGCGTCGCGGCGGCAGCTCGGCACCCCGATCACCCGTCCGAAGTACGAGTGCTCAGGCACCAAGCTGGTCCTCAGCCCCGACGGCCGTACGCTGGCCACGGTGTGTCTCAGCACCGTCCGGTTCTACGACGTGGCCACCCGTCGCGAGCTGGGCGCCCCGCTGAAGCACACGGCTGTCGTGTCGGCGATCGCGTACAACCCGGACGGGAAGACCTTCGTGACCGGCGACCGCAGAGGCGTCGTCCAGCAGTGGGACGTGGCCACGCGCCGGCCGCACGGCGCTCCCATGGGCCGCCCCGACGACGGGCCAGACCTGTCGAGCGTCATCCACGGCGTGGCCTTCAGCCGGGACGGGAAGATCCTGGCCACCGGGGGCGCGGACAAGACCGCACGCCTCTGGGACACCGCCACGTCCCGCCAGATCGGCGCTCCCTTCACCGGACATCGCGATGCCGTCGGCGAGGTCGCCATCAGCCCGGACGGCACCATGCTCGCGACCTTGGGCTGGGACCGGACGGGGCGCCTGTGGGACATCGCCACGCGCAAGCAGACCGGGATGCTCAAGGACCGCAACGCCGGTTACGAGTCGATCTCCTTCAGCCCGGACGGCACACGGATCGTGACCGGCGGGGACAGCGGCCGTACCGTCCTCTGGGACACAGCCAGCCGGCAGCAGTTGCTCCTGCTCGCCGACAACTACAACAGCGTCAACAGCGTGGCGTTCAGCCCGGACGGGAAGCTGGTCGCCGCCGCCGGCGGCGACGGCGTGGCCCGGCTGGCCGACGCCCGGACCCACTTACAGCTCGGGACCCCCATGCCCGCGCTGGGGGCCGTCGCGCTGAGCCCTGACGGACGGATGCTGGCCGCCGGCATGCCCGACGACAAGGACCCCGCGATCCAGCTCTGGGACGTCGCCACCCAGCGTCGGCTCGGCCCCCCGCTGAACCCCGAGGGCCCTCGCCGTGCGGTGTACCGGCTCAGCTTCACCCCAGACGGGCGGACGCTCCTGTCGGGAGGAGCGGACGGCCTGCGGCTCTGGGACGTCGCGACTCGCCGCGAGATCGCCCAGGAAAGGACACTTTCGTCCGCCGTGATCAGCGCGGACGGCAGGTTCGTCGCCGCCCAGAAGAACAAGTCCATCGTGTTCTGGGACATCGCGCGCCGCGCTGAGACCGGGCCGCGCATCACCGTCCCCGGCCACACCGACCTCATCACGGCGATGGCGACCAGCCCCGACGGCGCGACCGTGGCGACCGCGGGCTTCGACAACCGGGTACGGCTCTTCGACGCGGCCACGGGCCGCGAGCTCCAGGGCCCGTCGTACGCGGCCCAGGGCGGGTTCGTCAACGCCATGGCGTTCAGCCCCGACGGGCGGAGGCTGGCCTTCACGGCCTCCGACTACAGCGTGCGGTTGTGGGACGTGCCGAACCGCCGCGCGGTCGGCATCGGCCTGATCCCCGAGGACGGCTCGACGAACACGCTCGCCTTCGGCCCGGACGGCGAGGTCCTCGTCACCGGCCTCAGCGACGGCGACGTGCAGCTGTGGGACCTGCGGACCTACCGGCCGCTCGGCTCCCCGATGATCGGCCACGCCAAGGGCGTGACCGCACTGTCCTACAGCCGGGACGGGACGACCGTCGCCACGGTGTCGGACGACAAGACCGCGCGGCTGTGGGACGTCCGCACGCCCCCTGACCTGGTGGCCGCCGCGTGCGCCAACGCGGGCCGCTCCCTCACCCGGGAGGAATGGGAGAATCTGGTACCGCAGGAGAAGTACCGCGAGACGTGTCCGTGACCCTGGCCCCCACCACGGAGAGAGCGAGCATGTTCCTTCGAGGTTTCCGGCGACGGACAGACAGGCCCGTCCCGGAACTGGCCGCGTTGTTCCGTTCGATCATCGACGGCGGCCGGCAGCTCCACCCGCTCGCGTCCGACTTCCTGGAACACTTCATGGACGGCGCGGGCGCTTCCAGGACGATGTCCCTGCGCTGGCTGCGCTCGTTCAAAGTGATCAAGAATGCCGAGCGCAAGAACCAGCGCCGCTTCGAACGGCAGCTCGCCCGGGAGGCGGGACGGCTGCGCGACGGCGCCTCCACCTGGCTGCACGACCACTGGGACGCGCGGATCAACGCGTTCATCGGTACGGAGCTCTTCTACGTCAGCAGGGTGAGCCTGCTGCGCTCGCAGGGCTCGTTCGTCCTGACCCGGGACGGCCGGGAGGTGCAGGTGTCCGGCACGGTCCGCCACCGCTGGTTCGACCCCTATGACTGGGACCGCGGCCGATGGGTCTACATTCCCCGGCACGGGTTCGTTCCGATCGCGGTCGGCCGGGAGCTGGTCGAGGCCGACGAGGCACGAAACTTCCTGATGGAGTCACGCCACGTCCAGACATTGGAGGGCCTGTACCTGGACGGCCGCTGGCCTCGCCGCGGCAGGGCCAGGTTCGAGTGGTCGCTGGTGGGGACGGGGCGCTCATGATCGCAGATCGTCCCGGTCCGCCCGATCCCACCAAGGCCGACAGCGTGGCGGACTTCGTCCACTCGCTGGCCCGGCTCAAACAATGGGCGGGCGAGCCGTCTTTGAGCAGGCTGCGCTCTCTCGGCGGCCAGACGGCGGCCTCGGACGGAGCCATGGTCGACGCGTTGCCGAAGAGCACGACCTCGCATGTGCTGCGGCAGACCGACCGGCTGCCGCGGTGGGATTTCGTGCGGGCCTTCGTCACCGCCTGCTTGCGCTCCTGCGACTTTCCTGCCGAGCTGATTCCCGGTGAGCTGGAACGCTGGCGAGCCGCCAGGACGGCCCTGGCCGAACCGGTCACCCCACCCGATGAGCGAATGCCGCCGGAGGACGTGGCGGGGCCTCCGGCGGCGGAGACGCCTGCCACGGTGGCGGCCGCCGGCCCGGCGGGGAACGCGACGGCCCAGGCCAGGACCGCCGATCGTCTCTCGTCGGATCACACACTCGAGCTGCTGTCACGGCGAGTGGTCCGGGAAGAGGACAGGGCCCGTAAAGGACTGCTGGGCGGCTACAACATCGCGCCCGTCTCCTTCGGGCTGTACGCCGACTCGATCCATCGTGACGACGCACCCGGCGAGGTGGCGGACGACCTGCGGTCGATCGGCCGTCTCTTCACCGGCCTGCGCCCGCAGCGCCTGCTCGTCGTGGGCTCCTCAGGGTCGGGCAAGACAGTGCTCGCCATCGAACTGGTGCTGCAACTGCTGGAGCCCTTCGTGGCCGCCGACGGCCGGCCCGGTCAGCCGCAGATGGTGCCGGTACGCCTGAACGCGACCCGATGGACCTTGGGGCGGCCGTTCGAACCCTGGCTGGCCGAGCAGCTGGTGCAGGACTTCGGGCTCGCGGCCAAGGACGCGCTGCGGCTGGTGCGCGATCGCCGGGTGCTGCCGGTGGTGGACGGACTGGACGAGCTGGACCCCGAGCCGTCGATGGGCCCGCCGCGCCGGGCGATCGGGCTGCTGACCGAGCTCAACCGCTACAGCGACCTTTCCGGGCGGCGGCCGGGAGCGGTCGTCGTGACCTGCCGGGCCGATCGTCACGCCGAGCTGCGCGAGGCCGGGGTCGAGCTGGACAACGCCGCCCGGATCCATCTTCGCAACCTGACCACCGAACAGATCAGCACGTACCTGCACGCCCGCTGGCCGGACCGCCATCCATGCGAAAGGCACCGCGACGACATCCACGCGGCACTGTCCGGGCCGGCGGGAAAGGCCGTGCACTCCGCTCTCGCCACACCCTGGCGGCTGTTGCTGACCGCCACCGCCGCGGAGGCCGGCGCCGACCCGGTCGAACTGCTCCGGGTGGATCCGCGCGCCGACCCTCGTGAGGGAGCGGCGGCGATCGGCCGGCGGCTGCTGGAGGCGTACGTCCCGGCGGCGACCGGCCTCACGCCCCGCGCCGCGCACAGCACTCCCTACCAGCCCGCTCAGGTGCGGTCGTGGCTCGTGCACCTCGCGGCCCACCTGCGGTGGCAGGCCGCCCGCACCGCCGAGGAGGATCGGCCGCCGCCCGGCCTGACGGCGATCGACATCGTCCCCCACCTGCTGTGGCCGATCGGCGGCCGACGCCTGGTCCAGGCGTTGCACTGTCTGTGCTGTGTGCTCTTCTCGGTCATCGCCATGCTGGTCTTCTGGACGGGCTCGGCGGTCGACAGCCCTGGCGACCTGCGTGACGGGCTCGACCCGGAGGAACTGCTCACCTTGGCCCTCATGGCGGGCTGGGTGGGCATCGCAACCGGCCTGTCGCTGTCGCCATGGCCGGCCGCCGCCGGTGGGCGAACCAACGTCCCTCGCGGGCGGCGCGTCACCGGCGGCCTGCTCGGCGCCCTGGCGGGCCTCCCCGTCGGAGTGCTCGGTGGCCTGGCGGGGCTGATACTGACCGGAGAGCGAATCTTCGGTCCCGTCTTTGCCGTCGCCGCCGGGGGAACCGGGGGGCTGGCGCTTGGCGCGGTCATCGGAGTGACCGCTGCCGGTCGGCGGGGAGCCGAGCGCATGACCGTGTCGGAGGCGGTCCGCGCCGAACCCGTCATCCTGCTGGGCTTCGGACTGTGCGGCGCGCTCACCGGACTGGCGCCGCTGCGGCTGGCCCACGCCGGCCCGCTGCCGCTGGCCGTGGGCGTGACCGGGGCCTTCGTCCTGGCTTTCGCGCTGGGGGTCGTTTTCAAGATCGCCACTGGGGGCTGGAGCAAGGATGCGGAGCTCGCCCACCCGCGGGAGGCCCTCCACCGGAACCCGACGATCGGCCTGGCTTTCGGCCTCACCGGCGGTGTCGCCGCTTTCCTGGTGTTCGTCATGAACCAGGACGTCGTCGAGTCACTGGTGTGCGCGCTCATCGGCGGCGTGACCTTCGGCCTGGCCTTCGGCGCGATCGCCTGGACCCGCGCCATGATCGGCCTGGCCGTCGCAGCCACGCGCGGTCTGCTTCCGTTCCGGCTGTGGGACTTTCTCGACTGGGCCTGCGAGGCACGGCTGCTGCGCGTCACCGGCGCCACCTACCAGTTCCGGCACCGCGAACTCCAGGACTTCCTGACTCCGTCC
The DNA here is from genome assembly GCF_044466425.1 of Nonomuraea sp. NPDC049400. Lineage (NCBI taxonomy): Bacteria > Bacillati > Actinomycetota > Actinomycetes > Streptosporangiales > Streptosporangiaceae > Nonomuraea > Nonomuraea sp. NPDC049400. The sequence goes on along the minus strand of NZ_JBITMP010000060.1, from coordinate 15,599 downwards.
GAGAGCGCCGGGAACAGCACCGGCCGCGAGTCTTCAAGGTACGGAGGAACGCCGTCAGAAACGCGCAGTCATCGATGCACCCCGGGCTGAGGCCGACCACCCGGCGGCGGCGTTCCCACGGCTAGCGCGTGCGGACCTCGCGGCCGGTGTCGGCGGGCCGGTCGGAGGCCGCGGGGGGCGCGGTGGCGCGGCGGCCCGGGATGGTCAGGACGATCAGCGCCGCCAGCAGCGCCACGCCGCCGCCGATGAGGAAGCCGGTGCGGAAGCCGGCTTCGGACGGCAGCGTCACGGGACCGAGCTTGATCGTCATGTTGGCCAGGACCGCCCCGAGCACGGCGCTGGCGCAGGACGTGCCGATCGAGCGCATCAGGCTGTTGAGGCCGTTGGCGGCGGCCGTCGCGGTGAGCGGTACGGCGCTCATGATGATGGATGGCATGGCCGCGTAGGCGAAGCCGATCCCGGCGGCGACCACGGCGGAGAAGATCAGGATTCCCCACGCCTCGCCCATCAGCACGAGGGCCAGGAGGTAGCCGGCGGCGATGATCAGCGTGCCGAGCAGCAAGGACGTCTTGGGTCCGCGGGCGGCCGACAGGCGCGCCGCCACGGGCGAGACCGCCATCATCATCAGCCCGGCAGGCGCCATCCACAGGCCGGCCTCGACCATGGAACGGCCCAGGCCGTACCCGGTGGCCGCGGGCAGTTGCAGCAGCTGGGGCGTGATCAGCGACATCGCGTACATGGCGAAGCCGATGACGATGGAGGCCAGGTTGGTCATCAGCACCTGGCGGCGCACGCTGGTGCGCAGGTCGATCAGCGGCGCGGGCGTGCGCAGCTCCCACCACCCCCACAGCAGCAGGATCACCGCCGAGGCGGCGAACATGCCGAGCGTGGTGCCGCTCGTCCAGCCCCAGTCGCTGCCCTTGGAGATCGGCAGCAGGAGCAGGACCAGGCCGGCCGCCAGCCCCGCCGCCCCGACGAAGTCGAAGCGTCCCGGCGACTTCACCGGCGACTCCGGCACGATCAGCAGGATCAGGACGCTCATCAGCAGGCCGAGCCCGGCCGCCCCCCAGAACAGCGCGTGCCAGCTGACGTACTGGGCGACGAGCGCGGCGGCGGGCAGGCCGAGCGCACCGCCCACGCCCAGCGAGGAGCTCATCAGCCCGATGGCGGAGCCGAGCCGCTGCGGCGGCAGCACGTCACGCATGATGGCGATGCCCAGCGGGATCACGCCCATGCCGAGCCCCTGCAGCGTGCGGCCGGCCACCATGGGGGCCAGCGATTCGGCGGGCGCGCACACCAGAGAGCCGACGGCCAGCAGGAGCGCGCTGGCCATCATGACGCGGCGCTTGCCGTACAGGTCACCGAGCCGTCCCGACACGGGCATGGCCACCGCGCCGGCCAGCAGGGTCGCGGTGATGGCCCAGAAGGCGTCGGCGGCGCTGGTGTGCAACAGGGTCGGCAGGGTGGCGATCAGCGGGACGATCAGGGTCTGCATCAGCGAGACCGTGATGCCCGCCGCCGCCAGCACACTGATGATCGCTCCGCTGGACGGGGTGGCGCGCGTCGAACTCATGAGTTCTCCGAATCTCACCGAGCGTATGCACGATGCATATCGTGTGTATCCTACAGTTCGCTATATAGAGGGATATTCGAGACGCGGTGGGGAGGTACTCGTGCGCGAGGAGATCGTTCACATCGAGCGCGAGCTCATGCTCATCGGCCGCTACAAGGAGCTGGCGGCGACGGCCGCGCCTGCCCAGGAACGGCGGCTCGAGCGCGGCAGCAGCTACATCCTGCTCAGCCGGCTCGAGGCCGAGGGGCCGATGTCGATCGGCCAGCTCGCGCAGGCATTCAGCCTCGACACCTCCACCGTCAACCGGCAGACCGCCGTCCTGCTCCGCGACGGCCTGGCCGAGCGCATCCCCGACCCCGAGGGCGGGATGGCGCGCAAACTCCGCATCACCGAGGAGGGACTGCGCCGGGTGGCCGGTGAGCGCGAGTACCGGCTCAACGGCCTCGCCACGGTCCTGAGGGGCTGGACCCCGCAGGAGCTGGCCGCCTTCGCCGAAGGACTGGCGCACTTCAACGCCAGCATCGAGCATTAGCCCCGCACGCGCCGAACGCCCCGCCCCGCGAGCTCACCGATGGAGGGCGGGGCGTTCGTCAGTCGCGCACGCTTGCGACGTCGACGATGGTCTTCAGCAGGTGACGCGGCGGGTCGGCCAGGCCGCGTCGTACGGCGTCCGGCAGCGGGACGGTCTGCACGGGCAGCTGATCGACACGAACGTGCCCGCTGTGCAGCAGGGCGACGGCGCCGCGCACGTCGGTGTCCCATCGGTGCGAGGCCGAGCCCACGACGTGCTTCTCCCCCAGCACCACGTCCAGCGTGGGGAGGACGGCCGGCTCCGGCGTGACGCCGAGCAGGACGGCGGTGCCGCCACGGCGGCAGAGCGACAGCGCGCCGGCCACCGCGGCGGCCGTTCCCGCGCTCTCCACCACCACGTCGGCGCCACGCCCGCCGGTCAGCTCGCGAACGGCGGCGTCCGCGGCGTCGCCGGGAGCCGCGGCGACCAGGCCGCACGAGCCGGCCAGCGAGCGGCGCCCCGGGTCCGGATCGACCGCGACGATCGCCGCCGCGCGGCGGCACCTTGCCACCTGGGCGACCAGCAGCCCGATCGCGCCGGCGCCCACGACCGCGACCACGGCGCCGGACACGTCGCCGGCCTTGTCGAGCGCGCGCACGGCGACCGCCGCGGGCTCGGCGAAGACGGCGACGTCGGCGGGCATGCCGTCGGGCAGGGGGGCGCAGCGGCCGGCCGGCGCCACCAGGTACTCCGCCAGCCCGCCGTCGTCCTGCAGCCCGAGCGCCGCCCCGCGCTCGCACAGCGGGTACTCCCCCCGCGCGCACCACCAGCACCGCCCGCAGCCCAGCACCACGTCGGGCACGACGGGGGTGCCGGGGGCGAGGGTGACGCCCTCGCCGGGTTCCGCCACCACGCCGACGACCTCGTGTCCCAGGGTGAGCGGCGCCGCCCGGCCGGTCAGCGGGTGCGGCGACACCGGCACCACGATCGGGCCCGCGTGGTACTCCTCGACGTCGCTGCCGCAGATGCCGCAGAGCGTGACCGCGATCAGCACCTCGCCGGGGCCGGGCCTCGGCACGTCGACGTCTACCAGCCGGACGTCGCCGCGCCCGTACCAGCGCAGCGCCTTCATACCCGGGACCCGGTCAGCCGGGTCGTCACGCCCGGCCGCTCGGTGAGGCCGTCGGCGAGCTCGACGCCCAGCCCGGGCCGCCCGTCCAGGCTCACCCGGCCGTTCTCCACCCGCGGCAGGCCGGTCGCCAGCTCCTGGTACCAGGTGTGGCGGAACGCGCGCACGCTCTCCTGCACCAGCGCGTTGGGCTGGCTCAGGGCGAGGTGCACGCAGGCCGCGAACGAGACGGGCCCGGTGCAGTCGTGCGGCGCGAACGGCAGGTCGTACGAGTCGGCGAGCGCGGCGATCTTGCGGGCCTCGGTCAGCCCGCCCGTCCAGCCTATGTCGACGATCGCGACCCGGATCGCCGAGCGCTCCAGCAGCGCGCGGAACGAGCGCTGCCCGGTCAGCGTCTCGCCGGTGGCCAGCGGCACGGACGTCGCGGACTGCAGCGTGGCGTAGGAGGCGTGGCTGTCGGACCGCAATGGGTCCTCGATCCAGTACGGGGCGAAGCGCTCGAGCTCCGTGACCAGGCCGAGCGCGGCGTGCAGGCTCCATAGCCCGTGCAGCTCGACCATGACGTCCATGTCGGGTACGGCGTTCTTGATCTCGCCGAGCACCCGCAGGCCGGCGAGCAGGTCGGCCCGCTCCAGCCGCATGCCGCCGGTGCGCTCGGCCGCCTGGTCGAACGGCCACACCTTCATGGCCCGCAGGCCCTCGTCCCACAGGTCCTTGGCCAGCTCGCCCGGCCGTTCGAGGAAGCCGCGCAGGTCCTCGTACGGCGACGTCTCCGCCAGGCCCCAGTTCGACACGGCCTGGCGCGGCTCGTTCTTGACGTACGACGGCCCCGCGCAGGTGTTGTAGACCGGCAGGCCGTCCTGGTAGGGCCCGCCGAGCAGGGCGGCCACCGGCAGGCCCGCCGCCTTGCCGAGCAGGTCCCACACCGCCATGTCGATCGCCCCGTTGCCGCGGGTCTCCACCCCGCTGCCCTGGAAGCCCACGTGGCCGGTGAGCAGCCGGCGCAGCCGCTCCGGGCTGGGCAGCGGCGCGCCCACGAGCTGCGGCGCGACGGTCTCGTGCAGGTACGCCTCGACCGACTCCGCCCCGAAGAACGACTCACCGAGGCCGGTCCGGCCGTCGTCGGTGTGCAGCCGTACCAGGAGCACGTTGGGCTGAATCGGGCATCGGATGGTTTCCAGGCCGACGGCTCGGATGCTCATGGTTCGAGGACCATATCTGGTCAGACCAGCACACACAAGGACCTTGACAGGACCATATCTGCCAGGGAAGCTCGAGCAATCTGGTAAGACCAACGTCAGAACGGATGTTGAGACTATGACGTTGACCAACAGCCCCTTAGCGATCACCATGTGGGACTTCTCCTGGCTGGAGCGGCGCTGGGACGGCGCCGGCTACCAGGACTGGGACCGTGCGCTCGACGAGCTGGTCGAGCGGGGCTACGACGCGGTGCGCATCGACGCCTTCCCCCATCTGGTCGCGGCAGATCCGGAGCGGACCTGGCGCCTGCTGCCCGTGTGGCACTTCGAGGCGTGGGGCGCCACCGAGCCGGTCTCCGTACGTGTGCTGCCCGACCTGCTGGAGTTCATCCAGTCCTGCGCGGTCCGGGGGCTGCGGGTGGCGCTGTCCTCCTGGTTCAGGAAGGACGAGCTCGACACCCGCTTGAGCGTCCGTACCGCCGCCGACCTGGCCCGGATCTGGGACGTCACGCTCACGGCGATCGAGCGCGCCGGCCTCGCCGACGCGATCTACTTCGTCGACCTGGTGAACGAGTGGCCGCTCGCGATGTGGGCGCCGTTCCTGTACGGCAACGACCCCGACGCCGTGACCCTGTCGCGAGGCGACGAGGTCGTGCGGAGCTGGACCCGCGAGGCCATCGGCACCCTGCGGGCCGCCCATCCGCGCCACCGCTACACGCTGTCCGTCTGCACCGAGACCACCGGCGCGGACGGCGAGGACCTGTCCGAGCTGGACCTGCTCGAGCCGCACGTGTGGATGACGCCGCAGGCCACCACCGACTTCTACGACCGGATCGGCTACGACCTGCACAACTCCCAGTTCGACCCGCGCGCCTACGAGCCGCTGTCAGGACCGGCGGAGCGCCTCTACCGTGCGGACCCCGAGCGGTGGGCCGGCAGCCTGGCCGAGCACATCGGGAAGGTCGCCGAGTGGTCGCGGTCGGCCGGCAAGCCGCTGGTGACCACCGAATGCTGGGGGATCGTCAACTACAAGGACGGCCCCGGCCGCGACTGGGGCTGGGTCAAGGAACTGTGCGAGAGCGGGGTACGCGCCGCGCTCGCCACCGGCCGCTGGGAGGCACTGGCCACCAGCAACTTCTGCGGCCCCCAGTTCACCGGCATGTGGCGCGACATCGCCTGGCACCGGCGCATGACCGACGCCATCCACGCGGGGGTAACCGAGTTCGCGCCCGTCTCCTGAGAGGAACCGGACACATGACTGCCATCCCCCGCCGAGATCTCCTGCGCGGCGCCGCCCTGCTGGGTCTGGCGAGCCCGCTGACCGCCTGCGGATCGGGCGGCGAGCCGGTCGGCTCCAAGGAGGCCGGGCCGCAGGGTCCGCTCACCGTCTGGATGCACGAGGAGCAGGCGAACACCAAGTACTTCAACGCCAAGATCGCCGAGTACCGGCGCCAGTTCCCGAAGGTGACGATCAAGCCCCTGTACGTCCCGATCGCCAACCTCGACACCAAGCTCTCCACCGCGTTCACCACGGGCTCGCCGCCGGACCTGATCAAGGTCGGCGCCTGGACCCTCGCGGAGCGGGCCTCGAAGGGGCAGGTCGCGCCGCTGCCGCCGGCGGAGTTCGGCGCGGGCTCCATCGAGGAGCTCAAGGGCAGGTTCGACACCAACGCCTTCGCCGCCCTGACCTACAAGGACCAGGTCTACGGGATCCCGATCGACTTCAACTCGGTCCACCTGTGGTACCGCCGCGACCGCTTCGAGCAGGCCGGGCTCGACCCCGACAGACCCCCGGCCACCTGGGAGGAGGTCGAGGAGTTCGGCCGGAAGCTCACCACGGGCTCCCAGGTCGGCCTCCAGTGGCAGCTCGCCGACAACATCTGGGCGATGCTGAACTTCCTCCCGCTGATCAACGGCCTGGGCGGGCGCATTAGGCCACCGGGCGCGGCGGCCTGACCACCCCTGAGGGCATCCAGGCCCTGGAGTACTACGGCCGGCAGGGCAACCCGAGGCTGAGCGACCCGGTGGGCGCGTTCGGCCTGTTCGCCAAGGGCACCTCGGCCATGCTGGTGTCCGGCAGGTTCACCTCCAGCCTCATACCGGAGCTCAATCCCAAGGCCAAGCTGGGCGAGACCTTCGACAGCGCCGTCGTGCCCTCCTGGGCGGGCAAGGAGAAGGTGGCCTCCGGCTACTTATGGGGTGGCTGGTCGCCAAAAAGGCGAAAAATCCGTACACGGCGTGGCACTTCGTCAACTGGCTGTCCAGCTCCGCCAACGTCGACCAGCAGCTGGCCGCCACCGGCCTGGTCACCCCGGCGACCGGCTGGCAGAAGCTGCCCAGCGCCCGCGACAAGGCCAGCCAGCAGCTGGAGGAGCAGCTCCCGTACACCGACTTCGGCCCGGTGCTGCCGCAGTGGACGGAGACGATCAAGGCGCTGCTCGACGCGCTGGAGTCCGTGATCCACAAGCAGCGGCCGGCCAGGGACGCCGCGGTCGCCTTCGACGACGCCGTGGGGCGGATCCTCAAATGACCCGCACCATGACGGTGCGGGAGGCTCGCGCGGGCGCGGGCCTCGCCGCCCCGGCGATCGTGTACTTCGTCCTGTTCTGGGCGCTGCCCGCGCTGGCCGCCCTGTACCTGAGCTTCACCTCGTACGACCTGTCGGGCACCCCCGAGTGGGTGGGCCTGGAGAACTACCGCCAGATGTGGGCGAACGACGAGTTCTGGGCCAGTGTGCGGGTGACCCTGCTCTACACGGTCTTCGCCGTGGGCCCGACGATCGTGATCGCCCTGGTCGTGGCCGTGCCGCTGGCCAGGCCAGGGCGGCTGCGCGCCTGGCTGCGCGGCCTGGTCTTCATCCCCGCGGTGATGCCGCTGGTCGGCGCCACGGTGCTGTGGCAGGTCAGCTACTCGACCGGCGGTCTCGCCGACACGCTCGTGGGTGCCCGGCCGTGGCTCACCGACTCCGGCTACGCCATCTGGGCGCTGCTCGTGATGGTCATCTGGAAGTACGTCGGCCTCTACGTGATCATCTTCGTGGCCGGGCTGCAGGCCCTGCCGTCGAACGTCTTCGAGGCCGCCGCCATCGACGGCGCCCGCGCGCTGCGTACGTTCTTCCTCATCACCGTGCCGCTGCTGCGCCGCACCTTCACCTTCGTGATCGTGGTGGCCGTCACCGGGGCCATGCAGTCCTTCGTCCCCGCCTACCTGCTCACCAAGGGCGGGCCGGTCAACGCCACCCAGGTGCTGCCCCTCTACCTGTACAACAACGCGTTCTCCTACGCCCGGTTCGGCTACGCGTCGGCGATCGCGATCGTCCTGCTGGTGGTGCTGCTGGTCTTCGCCTTCACCCAGTTCAAGCTGATCAGGAGTGACGAGGAATGAGAATCAGCCGCGCGCTCACCACCGTGGCCCTCATCGGCTTCGTGGCGCTGATGTTGCTGCCGCTCTACTCCATGATCGTGCTCGCGTCGGCGCCGGACGACAGCGACCTGTCCGGGCTGCGATTCCACGGTTTCGCGCTGTTCGACAACATCGGCCAGATCATGACCGACGGCCGGTTCCCGCGCTACCTGCTCAACAGCATCCTGATCGCGTCGGCGGTCGCGGTGCTCGACGTGGCGATCTCGGCGGCAGCCGGGTACGCGCTGGCCCGGCTGCGCTTCCCTGGCCGGGCAGCGCTGCTCGACCTCGTGGTCATCGCGCTGTCCCTCACCCCGGCGGTCGTCATGATCCCGGTGTTCGTGGCGCTCAGCGAGCTCGGCTGGCTCAACAGCTACCAGGGCCTCATCGCGCCGTTCGTGGCCAGCGCGCTCGGCGTCTTCCTGGTCCGCCAGTTCGCGCTGGGCATCCCCGCGCAGATGCTGCACGCCGCGCGCGTGGACGGCGCGGGCGAGCTGCGTATCTTCTTCCTCATCGCGGTCCCGCTGCTGCGCCCCGCCCTGCTCACCGTGCTGCTGCTGCAGTTCCTCGCCCAGTGGGACAACCTGATCTGGCCGCTGATCGCCGCGAGCGAGCAGGAGCTGTGGACGCTGCCGCTCGCGCTGTCGTCGTTCGAGGGCGAGCACGGGATCGTCTACCACCTGCAGACCGCCGCCGCGCTGCTGTCGGTCCTGCCGCCGCTGGCCCTGTTCGCCCTGCTGCAGCGCTACTACGTCTCGGGCCTCACCCTCGGAGGGATCAAGCGATGACCGACGGCATCCGCATCGAGCGGGTCACCAAGCGTTACGGCAGCCAGGTGCTGTTCACCGACATCGACCTGCACGTGCGCGACGGGGAGTTCCTGGTGATCGTCGGCCCGTCCGGGTGCGGGAAGTCCACGCTGATGCGGATCGTCGCCGGGATCGAGCCGGTCAGCGCCGGGCGGGTGAAGGTCGGCGGCCGTGACGTCACCCACGCCCACCCGGGCGAGCGCGGGATCGGCATGGTCTTCCAGGACTACGCCCTCTACCCGCATCTCAGCGTCGAGGGCAACCTGGCGTTCGGCCTCCGGGCCCACCGCGTGCCGAAGGACGTCATCCGGCAGCGCATCGCCGACACCAGCCGCGTGCTCGGCCTTGCCGACCAGCTCAAGAAGAAGCCGGGACAGCTCTCCGGCGGCCAGCGCCAGCGGGTCGCGCTCGGCCGCGCCATGATCCGGGAGCCGGCCGCGTACCTCATGGACGAGCCGCTGTCCAACCTGGACGCGGCGCTGCGCGTGCAGATGCGCGCCGAGCTGATCGAGTTCCACCGCCGCACCGAGGGGACCGTCCTGTACGTGACCCACGACCAGGTCGAGGCCATGACCATGGGCGACCGGGTCGCGGTGCTCAACGAGGGCGAGTTCGCGCAGATCGGCACCCCGGCCGAGATCTACGAGCAGCCTGCCGACGAGTTCGTCGCCACGTTCCTCGGCAGCCCGCGGATGAACCTGCTCGACGCCACCGCGCGTGCGGGCGCGGACGGGTTCGAGCTGTCCAGCGGTGACCTGCGCTGGCGGCTGCCGCGCGAGGGGCTGCCGGACGACCTGCCCGAGTCGGTGCGGATCGGCTTCAGGCCCGAGTCCGTACGGGTGCGCCCCGACGCCGCGTCGCCGGCCTTCGAGCTCGAGGCGACGGTGTCGTACGGGGAGAATCTCGGAAACGAGCGCATCCTGCATCTTCGTGACCGCACGGGACGGGCGCTCGTCGCCCGTGTCCCGCCGCGGACCGGGCCGCGGGACGGGGAGCGTGCGACCTTCCACGTGCCGCTCACCGATCTCCACCTCTTCGGGCCGGACGGGCGGGCGTGCTGGCACGGCACCGGGCTCGCCACCGGCGGCGAGCCGCTACCGTGGTCGGCATGACCGCTGATGGCGCGAAGAAGCCGTCGCCCGAGAGCATGACCGCTGATGACGGGAAGAGACCGTCGCCCGAAAGCGCGACCGCCGATGGCGGGAACAGGCCGTCGCCTGAAAACGTGATCGCGGAAAGTGGTAAGACCACGCCGGGAGCGTTGATCGCCGTCCTGGAGGACCGGATCCTGACCGGCCACTGGGCCGCCGGCGTGCGGCTGCCGTCCGAGCGCGACCTGGCGACCGAGTTCGCGGTCAGCCGCCCGGTCATCAGGGAGGTGCTCCGGGCCCTGCAGGAGCGCGGGCTGATCGAGGTCTCGCCGCAGCGCGGCAGCTTCGTGCGCCGCTACACGGCGGAAAACCTGATGCGGCCGATGTACCTCGCGGCCCGCGCCGCCGGCGTGACCGCCCGCCAGCTCATGCGGGCGCGGGTCATGCTGGAGACCGAGGCCGCGGGCCTGGCCGCCGTCAACGCCACCAAGCGGGACCGCACCGATCTGCTCCGCGTCCACCAGCTCTTCGCCCGGCCGGGCGACGTGCACGCCAGGGCGCGGGTGGACCTCACCTTCCACGAGACCATCGCCAGGGCCTCCGGCAACCCGGTCATCCACATGATGTTCACCTCGATCCAGGACCTCACGTACGGGCTGATGCTGCGCAGCCTCAGCGACCGCGAGGTGCGGGAGGCCGGCGAGCCCCTGCACACCGTGATCCTGGAGCACATCCTCGACCGCGATCCCGACGGCGCGCGCGAGGCGATGCGCCGCCACCTCGACCTCGCCGAGGAGTTCTACGGGCCCGACATGGACGCCAACCTCGCCGAGGTCATCGAGCACCAGCTCGCCTCCCCCGCGACGCAGTCCGGCGACGACCTCATGGCGGACCTGCGCACGCCCTCATGACGTCACCCCCGCTGATCGGCACCCCGTTCAGGATGCGCGGCTCATTGCCGCGAACGGCTATCGAGCGCTGCCCGCGGCTTGGACGACGGCGCGGATGAGGTGCTGGTTTTCTGGCGCCCCGCCGCCTCCGCCGAAGGAGAAGCGGCGCCGGGTGTAGCTGTAGGCGATGCCGGTGGCGGGATCGGCGAAGGACTGGGCGCCCACCGCGCCGCTGTGGCCGAACGCGGCGGGGCCGAGTGCCGGGTATCGGACGCCTTGGGCTTCGAAGCCGAGCAGGAAGTGGTCGCTCTCGCCGGTGACCAGGTCGCGGCCGGGCGTGTGCGGCGTGGTGAACTCGGCCAGCGTGCCCGGACGCAGGAGCGGCGGGTGGCCGTCGACCTGACCGATGGCCGCCGCGTACATCCTCGCCAGGCCGCGCGCGCTGCCGACGCTGCCGGAGGAGGCGGGGCCGAGGGCCCGGACCATCCGGGTGTTGGCGAAATCGGCCAGATCGGTGGGTGGGGTGGCGTTGAGGTTGAAGGCGATCCCGGTCAGGCTGTCCGGCGCGGGCGCGTGGGCCGCGGCGGCCTCCCGATCTTCGGGGAACAGCGGCTGCACGGGGACGTAGCGGGGTTCGAGGTGCTCGGGGAGCCCCAGGTGGAAGTCCAGTCCGTACGGGGCGCGGATGCGCTCTTCGTACACCTGCTGGAGGGTCTTTCCGGTGGCCCGGCGCACCACCTCGCCGGTAAGCGCGCCGATCACGAAGGCGTGGTAGCCGTATCCGGTCCCCGGCTGCCAATAGGGGCGCTGGGAAGCGAGCCGTTCGGCGATGAGCCGGTCGTCGGCCAGCTCGGCGACGGCGAATCCGCCGTCCACGCCGATGAGCCCGGCGCGGTGGGCCAGCAGGTCCCGCAACGTGATCGCCGCCTTGCCTTCGGCGGCGAACTCCGGCCACCAGGAGGCGACGGGCCGGTCCAGATCCAGCGTCCCGTCCTGGACCAGCAGCGCGACCACCAGGTGGGCGGCGGCCTTGCCCGAGGAGAACAGGGCGTGCAGCGAATCCCCGCTCACCTCCTGGCCGGCCCACAGGTCGACCACCTGGCGGCCCCGGTGATAGACCGCGAGCTGCGCGCCGGGGTCGCGCTCGGCCGCCACGACGGTGGCGAACCGCTCGGCGACGCCCTCGAATCCCGTGGCCACCGTGCCATGAACCAGGCTCGTCGTGCCGGGCATCACTGGACCTCCAGAGTGCCCAGCTCGTCGCTGACGAGGTCGCCGAGCGTGGCGAAGAACGCGGCGATGCCTGGAAGGTTGGCACCCTTGGCACGAGAGGCGGCCAAGTCCTCCGGCGAACGCCACTCCACCACGTCCAGCCATTCATCGCCGGGCAGCCGCACCAGCCGGGCACCCAGGAAGCCCGCCCGGTCGGCCTGGAAATCCGCCACCATCCCAGGACGGGCGGCCAGCATCTCATCAGTCCTGTCCGGCGCCACTGTGAACCGGGTCAACTCCACCGCGGTCATCTCTGCCTCCATGTCTCGTGATTCAACACAGACCACCATATAGTCACCAATCCATACAGTCAAATTTAGTGACTATCTTGGGCGTTCATGAGAGCCGCCGTGGCGGCGGTGGCGACGATGAGGGCCGCGGCGATCCAGAACGCGAGCGCGGTCGCGTCGAGGGCGGCCGTCCCGGGTGCGAGGCCGGAACGGGTGAAGACGTGGAAGAAGGCCGTGCCGAGTACGGCGATGCCGAGCGTACCGCCGAACTGCTGGACGGCGTTGAGCAGGCCCGCGGCGGAGCCGGTTTCGTGGGGGCGGACCCGCGACAGCGCCGTGGTGAAGAACGGAACGGTGAACAGCCCGTTCCCGAGCCCGCCCAGCGCCAGGGCGGCGGGAAGAAGCCAGGTGAGAGCAGTCTGATAGGCGGCGATGGCGCCGAAGACCCCGGCGAGCAGGGCGGCGAGCCCAGCGAACATGACCCTGGCCCCGTACCTGGGGAACAGGCGGGTGCCGCAGACCCATGACGCGACGGCCATCGCGGCCGACCACGGCAGCAAGGTCATCCCGGACGTGAGGACGTCGCCGCCCAGGCCGAGCTGCACCTGCAGGACGATCACCACCGTCAAGCCGTTCACCGCCGCGAAGAACAGCGTGGAGGTCGCCAACGCGGCGGGAAAGGCCCGGCCGCGGAACAGGCTCGGCTCGATCAGCGCGCCGCGGCCGCGGCGGGCGCGGCGACGCTGCTGCCGGCCGAACGCCACCAGCACCACGACGCCGGCGCCCAGGGCGGCCCAGGTCCAGGCCGGCCAGCCGGCCGTGTTGCCCTGGATGAGGGGGTAGACGACCAGTCCGGTTCCGAGCATCGCCAGGGCGGTCCCGCTCAGGTCCAGGCGGACGGGCCGGGATGAGCTGTTCTCCCGCAGCGCCGGAACGCTGGCCAGCACGACGGCGGCGAGGGGGATGTTGATCAGGAACGCCGCCCGCCACGACACGCCGAACAGGTCGGCGTGGGTGAGCACGGCCCCCAGCACCGGCCCGCAGATGGCGGCCAGGCCCATCACCGGTCCGATGCTGCCCATCGCCTTGGCCAGCTCGGCCCCGTCGAACATGGCCCGGATCAGCCCGATGGTCTGCGGAATGATCAGTGCGGCCGCGGCGCCCTGGATGGCGCGCATGCCGATCAGCATCCCCGGGCCGGTGGCGCACGCGCACATCACCGATGCCAGCGCGAAGGCCGCGACGCCCGCCGCGAACGTCCGCCTGCGACCGGCCAGGTCGCCCAGGCGGCCGCCGGGGATCAGCAGCACGGCGAAGGGCAGCGTGTAGGCGGCACTGAACCACTGGATATCGGATCCGGCGCCGCCGAAATCGTGGTGGATCACGGGAGCGGCCACCGTGACGATCGTGGCGTCCAGCAGGTTCATCGCCTCGGCGATCAGCAGCGTGACCAGGGCGAGCCACCGCCACCGATGTGCCACCGCCGCCGATGTGTCCTCTCGTACGAGCATCCGCTACTCCTTTTGCCGGCTTGTGATTGCAGGCAGCAGCGTGACGCCGGGAGATGCTGGTGTTCCAGCCACAGGACTTCATTGGATGGTTTCTTCCACCAGAGTCCGCCAGGCGAGAGAATGTGACCATGCTCGACGATCTGGACCGGGGCCTGATCCATGCTCTGCACATCGACGGGCGGGCCCCGTTCAGCCGGATCGCGGAGGTGCTCGGCGTGTCCACGCAGACGGTGGCGCGCCGCTACCGGCGGCTGCGCGCCGAGGCCGGGCTGCGCGTCGTCGGCCTGCCCGAACAGGACCACACCGGCCAGGCGCAATGGGCGGTCCGGCTCACCGCCGCCCCGTCCGCCTCGCAGGCTCTGGCCCACGCGCTGGCCCGGCGGCCCGACACCTCCTGGGTCAAGCTGGCCTCCGGAGGCACGGAGATCTTCGCGATCGTCCAGGCGCCGGGCCACAGCGGGCCGTCACGGTCGCTGCTGCTGCACGACATCCCCCGCACGTCCGGGATCACCGCGGTCTCCGCGCAGCTGCTGCTCCACACGTACCTGGGCGGTCCGACGGCGTGGCACGGACGCCTCCAGGCACTCGACGAGCGGCAGCGGCAGCGGCTGGCGCCACCGGCTCAACCCGCCGTCACTCCAGGCCCGTACGCGCTGACCGGTGCGGACCACGGCCTGATCGACGCCCTGCGCCACGATGGCCGGACCGGCTACGCCGAGCTGGCCGCCGCGACCGGCTGGTCCCAGGCGACAGTGGCACGCCGCCTGGCCGACCTGCGCGCCCGGGGGCTGGTCTTCTTCGACGTGGAGGTCGACGCCGCCGCGTACGGCGTCACCACCCAGGCCCTGCTGTGGATGACCGTCGCGCCGGCACACCTGGACCAGGTCGCGACCACCCTCGCCACCCACCACGAGCTCGCCGTCGTCGCCGCGACCACCGGCCCGACCAACCTGCTCGCCAACGCGCTCTGCCGCACCCCCGCCGATCTGCACCGCTACCTCACCCACCGGCTCAGCGCGCTGGACCAGATCCGCGCCCTGGAGACCGCCCCGGTCATGCACATCCTCAAGGCGGCCGGGCACTCACCCCGCCGCCCCTCCTGAGGCCCCCGGAGCCGCTGCCATTGCCACGATGGCGCACACGGCCGTGGTCTTCCGCGTGGGCGGCCGGGTGACCAAGCCCAAGGCCACGGTCTGGAAGTGAGCGCCCATCACCCGCTGGAGTCCCGGCGGACCGCCCGTACGGCCAGCACGTTCGGAATGGGGCGCCGCTGGGGCTCGTACACGCGCTCGATGCCCAGTCCCGCGTCGATGAAGGCGTTGACCAGGTCGGCCAGCGGCACATGGCTCATCCCGACCCGCTCCCGCACCCCGCCCTTGCGCCACCACGGCGAGCGCTTGTGCCAGCCCGTGATCCGGTACGTGGGATGGATGACCACCGCTCCGTCCTCGCGGGTCTCGATGTGCGGGCCGTTGAAGCACGGGTGCACGCCGTAGAACAGCAGCAACCCGCCAGGGCGCAGGACCCGGGCCGCCTCGCGCAGCAGCCCGGCGAAGTCGGCGATGTCGGTGGAGATCCAGAGCGCGGTGACGGTGCCGAACGTGTCCGCGGCGAACGGGAGCACCGTCGCGTCGCCCTGGAGGAGCGGGGCGGCGCCGTCCCGGCGGCGGGCGAGACTCAACTGGTCGGCGGAACGGTCGAGGCCGACGACGGCCCGGCCGGTGGAGCGGATGGCGTCGAGGTAGAGGCCGGTGCCGCAGCCGAGGTCCAGGCACAGCCCTTCGCCGGGACCCAGCAGGTCACCCAGGTCGGCGATGGTAACGGCGGCGTTGGACCCGATGTACTCGTCGTACCACTCGGCCTGCCCGTCATACCGTGCGGTCATGATCTAGGTAGCTGGTGTAAAGCGGTCGATCCCGGCCGGTTGCATCTCGATCGCGATCTGCTGAGCCGGGCCTGTGATCGAGCTTGGTGGCCCGATC
>NZ_JBITMP010000059.1:0-68153 GCF_044466425.1 Nonomuraea sp. NPDC049400 | reverse complement strand
GGTCAGCTCGCCGTTGTCACGCTGGCGTCGCCACAGCGAGATGCTGGACTCATACAGCCCTTCCCTGCGCAAGATCGCGCCCTTGGTGCCGTCCGACGCCGCGTCGTACTCCTCAACGATCTGCAGCTTGTAGGCGGCGGTGAAGGTACGCCGCTTGGGCCGGTCGGCACGCGGCCCGGTACCGCGCTGGAGGTCATGGCTGGTCATGGTCACTGCGGTGGATACCCGTTCTCGCCCTACTCGTGTCAGTTAAGGAATTTTAGTCCCATCTGTCTCACTTGAGCTTGGCACAGAGGGTGCCGCTGGCGGGGCGGAGCGTGGGCTACTCCGGCTGCCAACGGCCGATCTTCTTGGAGATGAGGGTGGCGCCGATCCGCTCGTAGAAGCGTTGTGCGGCGACGTTGGCCTCGGCTACTTCCCAGCGGATCACTTTGCCGTCGGCGACTTCGGCGATGGCTCGCATGAGCTGTTCCCCCACGCCGTTGCCGCGCTCGTCGCCGGTCACGTACAGGTCGTCCAAGTGGAGGTAGTCCTGGCCGGACCAGAAACTGATGCGCTGGAGCCAGGAGACGTAACCGATGGCCTGGCCGTCCCGCTCGGCGATCAGATAGCCGACTTCGGTGTGGGCGAGCAGCCGCTTCAGGTCGTCGGCGGTCACAGTGATGGCCCACCCCTGGTCTTGGTGGTCGGCGAGACCTCGGATGAGGTCGTGCACGGCGGCTGCGTCATCAGGGGTGGCGCGACGGATCGATATCACAGTGGTTCTCCCAGGTAGAGGTGGTGGGGTGGCGCGCCTTCGAACGCTCGCCAGGTGGCTGGAAGGGTTGGCGGCAAGGTGGGCACCACAGGCACTGTCGTGATTATAAACCCTACCCCCGCTCGGTATATAGGGGCGCGTCGGGGGGTCAGCCGTGTTCGGCGTGCTGGCCGTGATCGGTCACCTGCGCGTCGAACCATGCGTGCAACGCGGCGACCAGCGACGTATCGGCCGTGGTGTAGGTGATCCGGGCGCCGTCGGGCACCTCGGTGTAGCGGATGTCGATGCGGCTGTGGCCTTGTTCGAGCTCGCGTAGGCCCGGCATCTCGCCGCCATGGATCGAGGCCGGGTCGCCATAGTCCCCCTTGCTGAAGCCGGCCGCCTCGGCGGTCAGGTGCTCGCGGATCAACCTGACCTGCTCGGCGTCGGCGGGGTCGTCGGAGGTGACCGTCTGCACGCCGCCGGTGGTCGCCTTGGCGAAGCGGTGCGTGGTGCGCTCCAGGTCGAACGGCATCACCTGTCTACTCTTGGCCGCGATCTCGGCCTGCCGGGCGGCCAGCGCCTGATTCTCGTTCCGGGTGATGGGTGAGTACGCCGCCGCGGCGACGGCAACGAGTGCAAGCGCCGCGAGAAGCGCCTGGACGTGTCGATCTCTAAGTGTCATCAATGGCCTCCGTGAGGATGGTCAGGGCACGCAGCACGTCGGCGCGTTCGCCCTGGGAGACACGGTTCAGAACGGCGGAGAACCGCTCGGCCCTGGCCTCCGCCAGCCGGGCCGCGGCCTTCACTCCCTGTTCGGTGAGCTGGACCAGCCGTCCGCGCCCGTCGTCGGGTGCGGGGGTGCGCTCGGCCCAGCCGCGGTTGATGAGCTGGGTGACCAGCCGGCTGGTGGTGCTCTTCTCCAGCTTGAGCCGGTGCGCCGGCTCGCTCTGCCGCAAGGCCCCGTCTCTGGCCAGCTCGCCCAGCGCGTGGGCCTCCGACACCGGGATGGGCTGTCCGCAGGGGGTCTGGTCCGGCTGGTGCAGGCCGAAGGCCCGCACGAACCGGGCCACGGCCTCCTGGAGATCGAGTTCATCCACCATAGTTCGACGATACAACCAGATGGTTGTGTCTTACAACTAGTAAGTGGTGAGGGAAGCTCGCCGTCCGGTGGCATGATCTGACAGCGTTCCGACGTGAAATCTGGGCGGTGAGCCGTTGAGCTGGTGGCAGGCCGTGGTCGGCTTTGGCGCGGGGCTGCTGATCTCGGTGGTCACCACTCCGGTAGGAGTGTCGGGTGCGGTGTTCCTGCTGCCGGTCCAGCTCAGCGTCCTGGGTGTGCCCAACCCGGCGGTGACGCCCACGAACCTGCTGTTCAACGTGGTAGCCACGCCCGGGGCGCTGCTGCGCCACCACAGGCAGGCGCGGCTCGGTGGCCCGTTGACCCGCCTGCTGGTGCTAGCGCCCTGCCCTGCTGATCTACGGGCTCGTCACCGCGGGCGACGCCGGCTGGGGCGCGGCCGGCACCGTGCTGCCGCTGGCTGGTGCGGGGCTGCTCTACGCGCTGTTCGTGCTGGTGGAGCGGTCGGTACGGGCGCCGCTCATGCGCGCCGCCACCCTGGCCAGGCGGCCGATGATCTCCGGGACGTTCGTCATGCTCGTCGCCACGGGGCTCATGCTGGGCCTGTTCTTCCTCGGCTCGCTCTACCTGCAACGGGTGATGGGGTTCGGCCCGCTGCGGACCGGGCTGCTGTTCCTGCCCGTGGCGATCGCCATCACGATCGGGGCCCAGGCCGGCGGGCACCTGATCGGCCGGCTCGGCGGGCGGCCGGTGGCGGTGGCCTCGTTCGTGCTGACGGCGGCGGGCGCGGCGCTGATGACCCGCATCTCGCCGGACGCCGACCCGTACGTCACGTTGCTGCCCGGGTTCGTGCTGGCGGCGCTGGGCATCGGGCCGGCGTTCGTGACGGCCACCACGACGACCATGGCCAACATCCCGCCCGGCGAGAACGGCGTCGCCTCCGGCGTCATCAACACCTTCCACGAGCTCGGCGGCTCGATCGTGCGTGGCGGTGGTCTCGACCGTGGCCGCGGCGAGCCTGGCGCCTGGCGGCACGGCCGGCGTCGGCGGGTTCGTCTCCGGGCTGACGCTGTGCGCGGTGGTCGCCGGCGTGGCGGCGGTCGTGTCGCTCGGCCTGGTCCCGCCGGGCCGGCCCGCGGCGGCCTTCGTCGGGCACGGCCACGGACACTGAGGCGTCGAGAGCCTGGCCGCCGCGCATCGACACGGGCAGCGACGGGTGTCAGCGGGCCTCGGTCGTGCCGTAGGCGAGCCATCCCAGGTCACGGAAGCCGGCGGCCTCGGCCACCGCGGCGGAGGCTCGGTTGGCGGGCGCGTGCATGTAGGTGGGCAGGGCGCCTTCGTCCAGCACCCGCCTGGCCGCCTGCGTGACGAGCCGGCGCGCCAGGCCGCGGCCGCGTGCCGGGGGAGCGGTCACGACGGCCAACTCGTGCCCGTAGGCATCGTGCCGCTTGATTCCCACCCCCGCCAGATGCTCGCCGGTCGCGGGGTCCGTGGCCACCAGGACCTCCCCGCCGAACGGCAGCAACCAGTCGGGCACGCCGGGCGCGTCGGCGGGCATCCAGGCGCCGGCGTCGGGCAAGGGCTCCGGGCGGGTGGTCCAGCGGTAGACGGCGGTGAACCAGCCGCGTTCAGGGAAGCCCACCATGCTAGGGACCATCGGTCCCACGAGGTCGAGATCCCCGTCCTTCGCGTACTGCTCGGCCACGCTCGCGGCGGCTTGTGGTGGGACCGACAACACTCCGCCCTCAGGACTCGACACCCCGAGGGCGGGGTGCAGCTTGCCGTCCCAGCCGGGCCGCTCCCGTGCTAGCGAGCCGATGACGTCCAGCTTGGTAGTCGCGGGCCAGCCGCCCAGCCAGTGGGACAGGTGCTGAACCAACAAGCGCTCCATCGCCATTCCCTTCTTGTACGGTAGGGGGGTATGGTACATCGACCGGCATTAGGAGGACACATGAGACGTTTCGCCCCGCTTGAGCCCGCGACCGCGCCGGGCAAGTCGAAGGAGCTGCTGCAGGACATCCTGGACAGGAGAGGCGGCGTGGGGGAGATGGTCGCCACCATGGCGCACTCCCCGGCGTTGCTGGAGGGCTACCTGAACCTGTCCCGCGCCATGAAACGGGTCAAGCTGCCGCGGGCCCTCAGCGAGAAGGTCTCCCTCGCCGTCCAGGAATGGATCGGATGCGGCACCTGCATGCAGGCGCACGTCGAGGCGGGGCGCGCGGCCGGGCTCAGCGAGGCCGACATCGCGCTGGCGCGGCAGGGCACGTCCGCCGACGCCAGGGAGGCGGCGCTGATCGCCGTGGCCGTACGGGTGCTGGCCGAGCCTTCCTCCATCACCGATGCCGACGTCGCGGAGCTGCGTGCGCACGGGTGGAGCGACCGGATCATCGCCGAGATCGTCGGCGTAGTTGCCCTGAACATCCTGACTGGCGCTTTCAATCTTCTGGTGGGCTTGCAGCCGGAGGAACACACCGCATAGCCGCCATTAAGCGGCAGCTTGGCCCTGGAGGTGGACGCGCCAGGGCCTTGAGAGAGGTGCTTGCCGTGGAGACCAGGTGTTGAGTCAGGGGGACGATACGCCGGTGGCACGACTGGTCGCCGGGGCGTTTCGCTCTGTCAACGGGTCCGGCAAGTCGCGGCTCCAGGCTAGCGCTGCATACCTGCTGGGGGTATGTTCGGGAGAAGTCGACGTGTGGGAGGCGTGCAGTATGAGTGACGCATCCGGGAAGCCCGGCGTGGCTCAGGTCGAGGGGTTCGTCGCGGACGGATACGACAAAGTCCGCGAGGTCTTCCAGAAGCTCGTCCACGACGGCCGGGAGACAGGGGCCGGGGTATCGGTCTGGCGCGACGGGCGTGAGGTTGTCCGGCTGAGCGGGGGATGGGCCGACACCTCGCGGAGCCGCCCCTGGCGTGCCGACACCCTTGTCCAGCCGTACTCGCTATCGAAGTCCTTCGTGACCCTCGCGGCTCTGGTGGCGGTGCGCGACGGCTTACTGGCTCTCGACGAGCCGGTGGCCAGGTACTGGCCTCAGTATGGGGCCAGGGGCAAGGACCGGACGACGTTGCGCCACATTCTCACCCACCGGGCGGGCCAGCCGCGCTTCCCGGCAGGGGCGGCCGGCCTCGGCCTGCTAGACGACGCCGGGCTGCGCGAGAGCCTGGCGAAGGCGGCGCCGGAGTACGTTCCAGGAACGTCGCTCGGCGAGCACGCGCTGACCTACGGACACCTGGTGGACGGCATCCTGCGCGCGGGCGCCGGCACCACGCTGGGGGAGACGTTCGACGAGGTCGTGCGGCCCACGCTGGAGCTGGACGCGTGGTTCGGGGTGCCGGACGACCTGCTGGGGCGGGTCGCCGACCTGGAGTACGCCAACCCTGACTGGCCCCGCCAGTTGCACGCCGCGCCATGGCTCCAGATCCCAGACGGAACCCTGGACGTCGAACGGGCGAACTCCGTGGCCTGGCGCCAGGCGGTCTTCGGCGCGGTCAACCTCCACACCACTGCCACGGCCATGGCCCGGTTCTTCTCCGAGCTGACCGCCGAGGACGGCCCCGTGCGCGCCCTGCTCGGGCCGGAGCTGCACGCCGAACTGCTCGCCCCGCAGGTCACGGACTTCGACGAGGTCTTCGGCACCAGGATCACCTGGACACTGGGCTTCGTCCGGGACCACGGCAAGATCGCCAAAGGCGGCATCGGTGGCTCGGCCGCCTGGTGGTCGCGCAGGCACCACCACGGCTGCGCCTACCTGACCCGCCAGCTGGACGATCACTCCAGGGCCGCCGAGATCGCCGCCGCCCTGGGCGACGACCTGACGGTCGTGGGCGAGGACTGAGCTAGATCCGCTCATGGATCGGCGGTGACAGGCTCACGGGCGGCTGGCCTGGCGGAGCTGGTGCAAGGTCCGGCCCGCCGTTCTCCTATCACGTGCGCCACACCTGCTGACCATGGACTTGTTCGCTACGTGCGTGGACGCAACGGAGAGCGCATGCCTTTGTATATGAGCCGACGCACGATCACGCCGGTGACGATGGGGCAGGTAAATGGAGCGTAGGTTGTCGAGTTCGATCGGCCATGGGCTGGCTGCGTTGCTGGCCGGACTACCGGGCGCTTCCTCGGTGGGGAATGGTTCGCCTCGACTCGTGCCCTCAATCAAATTCCCGGGAAGACTCGGTGATGGCCCGAGGGCAGGCGACGAGCGGCGCGCCCTTCGCCGGCCGTCAGCTTGCCGAAGCCATCTCCAACGTGGCGAGGTGGCGTGGCCGTCCTCGCGGGAGCACGTGCCGAGCACAGTTAACCGGGGTCTATGTGGAGTGTTGGCGGGCTGTGGGTACAAGATCCATGGTGTGGGCGATCCAGGATGATCGAATCAGGGCGTCCGCCGTGCTCGGCGCGTGCTCGCACGCCCCGTCACGCGTCGTCAGGGCCCGGCACCGCCTGACACGCAATGTGCGCCGAGGCGGTACGAACTACCGTCAAATGACACTCCGCGACACTAAAAGATCTTGCTTCTAATCCGACGGTCGCAGGTTCGAATCCTGCAGGGCGCTGATCATGGTCTGACCTGCGGTGATGCGGGATCGGACGGGCCGGCCACTCATCAAGACTTCGCAGCTCAGGCTGATGAACAGGATATTGGCACCCCACAGGGTGGAGTACACCCGGTAGGCCTTGCGCGCGGCCGGGTCGGCGCCTGCCGCGAGGGCGACGCTCTGCTCCAGCACGGCGCGGTGGAGGGCAAGCGGGGCCGCGAGGCGCACCGAGTGGCCCTGACAGCGGTCCCGGTCACCGGTTCCGCCAGCCGTACCGCGGGATTGGAGCGATCGAGCCGGCTCGCGCGGGATTTTGGTCGCCCGGCCCTGTCACAGCACGATGGCGGTACGCAGCCGGTTCTCCCGCCGGCGCGGATCCCTTGATCACGGCCCGGTCCCACGTGCCAATGACGGGGCCGTGATCAGGGA
Organism: Nonomuraea sp. NPDC049400; assembly: GCF_044466425.1. Taxonomy (NCBI): domain Bacteria; kingdom Bacillati; phylum Actinomycetota; class Actinomycetes; order Streptosporangiales; family Streptosporangiaceae; genus Nonomuraea; species Nonomuraea sp. NPDC049400. The sequence goes on along the minus strand of NZ_JBITMP010000059.1, from coordinate 61,377 downwards.
AGCGCGCTGATGGTCAGGCGCAGGTGTAGCCGGACGGCAGGGCGGTGTTGCCGTTGGGCCTGCTCGCTTGGAAGCCGAAGCTGGTGGTGCTGGCTCCCGGCGCGAGCGTGCCGTTGTGGCTGACACTTCTGACCGTGACGGTCTGGCCGCTGGTGGTGATGGTGGCGTTCCATGAGCCGGTCAGGGTGTGCCCGGCCGGCAGGGTGAAGGTGACGGTCCAGCTGGTGATCGTCGAGGTGCTGGTGTTGGTGATGGTCAGCGGCTGGATCACATACCCGTTCCCCCACTGGGACTGCACGGTCGGGGTGGCCGAGCAGGCACCGGTCGTGCCTCCCTGTGTGGTGATCTGGACGGTGTTGGAGACCGGTGAGACGTTGCCGGCGGCATCGCGCGCCCGGACCTGGTAGCGGTAGGTGGTGTTCGCAGTCAGGCCCGTGTCGGTGAACGAGGTCGTGGCCGAGGTGCCGACCTGGGTGAACGTGCCGCCCGTCGCGCCGGGAGCGCGCAGGAGCTCATAGCCGGTCACACCGGTGTCGTCGGTGGAGGCCGTCCAGGTCAGGCTGGTGCCGGTTGTGGTGGTGCCCGAGGCGGTGAGCCCGGCCGGGGCGGTCGGCGGCGTGGTGTCGCCTCCGGTGGCGGCCGTGGTGAAGGTGGCCGGTGCGGAGTTGCCCGACAGGTTGCCCGCGCCGTCACGCGCCCGTACGTACACCTGGTATTGGGTGTTGGCACTCAGTCCGGTCAGGGTGATCGAGGTGGTGGTGGACTGGCCGAGCTGCGGGTCGGTGGCGCCCTGCTCCCGGTAGACGTTGTAGCCGGCCAAGCCGGAGCCGCCCTGGTCGGTGGACGCGGTCCAGGTCAGCGTGGCACTGGCGGCGGTCACGTTGGACGCGACCGGGGTGCCTGGCGTGGTCGGCGGCGTGGTGTCGGTCGGACTGGTGGTCAAGCCGAAGAACTCGATGGCGTAGAGGGCCATACCGCTCTGCGGAAGAGCATGCCCGGCGCCCTGGATGCTGTACGCCTCCACCTGCCCGGTGCCGGACAGATTGGCGTACCGGCTGCGGGTCCAGTTTGCCTGCGGGGTGTCGGTGCTGGTCGGGGTCTGGCTCAGCCCAAACACATTGGTCCACTGCTCGATCGACTCTCGCAGCAGCGAGTAGGGCACGAGGGTGTCGCTGGTGCCGTGCCACAGTTGCATGCGCGGGCGGGGGCCGGAATATCCCGGGTACGCCTGGCGGACCGCATCGCCCCACTGCTGGGGTGTTCGGTCCATGCTCCCGCCGGTGCACCTGCTGCTTCCGGGCGGATAGTCGGAGGCGCCGGCGAAGCAGTTGAAGGGCACACCCATGAAGGAGGCCCCTGCCTTGAACACGTCCGGGTAGACGGCGAGCATATGCTGGGTCATCATGCCGCCGGACGAGCTTCCCGTGGCGTAGACCCGGTTCGGGTCTCCCTGATGGTTCCGCTCGACATAGTCGATCATCGAGGTGATCGAGACCGGATCGCTGCCGCCGCCGCGCTGCTTGGCCGCGTCCGACCAGGTGTCGAAGCAGTTGCCGAATCCTGCCGACTGGGTGGCGGTCGGGTAGATGACGATGAAGCCGTATCGATCCGCCAGCGAGGCGAACTCACTGCCCTGGTAGAAGCCGGGACCGGAGCCGCCGCAGCCATGCATCGCAACCACGATCGCCGGCGTGGCCGGGTGCGAGTCCGGCACATAGACGTGCATCCGCATGTTGCCCGGGTTGTTGCCGAAGCTGGTCACCTCCACCAGGGTGGCGGCGACGGCCGGCGATCCGAGTACCACGGTCATGACGGCAAAGAGCGCCGCGGCGCAGGCACCAGCCAGCACCGTGGTCAATCGTCTCATTCGCGCTCCTCCTCTCCATATCCGCGGCGCGCCGCGGATCGGGCCGCCGCGTATTGACGTCGGTCGCTGGAAAATAGAAGGGCCACGATCCACCGTCAATGCACGCTTGGTGCGCATGCTCGCCAGTTCACCTGGCAGAGAGCCGTTTACCCTGGTTATCAAGTAACTTGCTATCAAGATCCTTGATATGGGTGTGGGAAACTTACATCGGGCCCGTTCTGACGGGGGCGCGATATCGTCTCCTGGTGACCGATCCGGGTGTCCCCGCGGCCGCTGCGCCGGATGCACCGCCGCCCCGTGTGAGCTACCTGGTGTTCCGGCTGGAACGCCGCATCCGCGCCTGCCTGGATGAAGCGCTCGCCCGGCACGGCATGACGACCACCGAATACATGGCGCTCAGCGAGCTGCGCCTGCGTGACGCCCCGTCCTCGGCCGACCTGGCCCGCATCGCCTTCGTCACCCCGCAGGCGATGAACCTGGTCATCCGCGATCTCGAACAACGCGGCCTGATCCGCCGCGACCCGCATCCCCGTGGCGGCCGCGCTCTGCGCACCCGCCTTACCCCGAAAGGCCTGAGCACCCTCCGGCGATGTGACCGCTCCCTCGACAGCATCGAAGCCGTCATGCTCGCCGAGATCGACGACCCGGACCGCACGACACTCGCGGAAGCGCTCACGCTGTGCGCCCGAGCCCTCCATCCGGACATGCGGCCCTGATCCCAGTCCTTCGCTCGCAGAAGCCACCACCGTCGCCCTGGCCATGCTGTGGTCCGTGGCCGGCCACGGACCACAGCGCCGGACTCGACCAACCACAGAAGCGATCGAATCGGGACTCCTACGGGTACGGCACTGCACTGGCAGGAATTCGACGGAGACACACCGCGCGGCAGTTCAAGCGCTGGTCCTATGGGATGTGGCCCGGCCCCCGCCTCCGCGCGGGGACCGGGCCGATCACCCCGAGGGCCGCCTCCGGCTTGGCCTCAGCGGACGGCGACCCAGGCCACTGCTCCGACCGGGAAGCCAAGCAAACCCGCAGCTCACGACTGTGAACGGAGTATCGACACCCCCTTCACGCGAGCGCACGGTGAGATCCGCGGTGTGAAAGGGGCTTGGGGTCCGATTTGCGAGGACGATAGAGTCTGGCCCTGAGGCAGAGCCGTGCCGGGGTTGAGGAGGGGGATGTCCATCACGCCCTTATCCCTGCCGCAGCCTCCTGCGAAGGCGCCGGAGTTCGGACGAGACGCGCTGATCGTGTGCGAGAGCCTGGTGCGGATCTACCAGTCCGGGTCGGTCGAGGTGCAGGCACTGCAGGGGCTGGACCTGGTCGTGGACAGCGGGGAGATGGTGGCCGTCGTCGGAGCGTCCGGGTCGGGGAAGTCGACGTTGTTGTCCATCCTGGCCGGGGTCGACGCTCCCACCGCCGGGCGGGTGCGGGTCGATCAGTGGAATCTGCTGGACATGTCGCGGGCCGATCGTGTCCGGTATCGGCGGCACACCGTGGGACTCGTACGCCAGCAGACGGCCGCTAACCTCATCCCGTACCTGACCGCGCGGCAGATGGTCGACCTGCCGATGACAGCGGCCCGCACTCCCGGCCGGGTACGCCGCAGGCGCGCTGCCGAGTTGCTGGACCTGCTCGGCGTCGCCGAGTGCGCCGAGCGGCGGCCCGGGCAGCTGTCCGGCGGGCAGCAGATGCGGGTGGCCATCGCGGTGGCCCTGGCCAACGAGCCCAGGGTGCTGCTGGCCGATGAGCCGACCGGGGAACTGGACAGCGCCACGTCGGCCGCGGTGTTCGGGCTGTTGCGGGAGATCAACCGGCGGCTGGGCGTCACCGTCGTCATCGTGACCCACGATCCCGCGGTCAGTGGGCAGGTGGAGCGGACGGTGGCGATTCGCGACGGGCGCACGAGCAGCGAGGTGTTGCGGCGTACCGCCACCGGAGACGACGGCGCCCCGCAGATGATCGCCGAGGAATACGCGGTGATGGACCGGGCAGGGCGGATTCAGGTGCCGCGCGACTACCGGGAGGCGCTGGCGTTGACGCGACGGGTCCGGCTGGTGCTGGAGGCCGATCACGTCGCGATCCGTCCCGACGGCGGCGGGGCCGGATGAACGGCGGGCCCCTGGTCAGCGTGCGTGGCGTTCATCGCCGGTACGGCAGCGGGGCGACCGCCGTGCACGCGTTGCGGGACGTGACGTTCGAGCTCGCGGCCGGCACCATGACCGCCCTCGTCGGGCGGTCCGGCTCCGGCAAGACCACGCTGCTCAACATCATCGGCGGCCTGGACCGCCCCGACTCCGGTACGGTCCTCGTCGACGGAACGGACGTCACCGCCCTCGACGAGGACGGCCTGTCCCTGCTACGGCGGGAGAAGGTCTCGTACGTCTTCCAGACCTTCGGCCTGATCCCGGTGTTGTCGGCCGCGGAGAATGTGGGCGCCCCGCTGCGGCTGGCCCGCGTACCGCCGGTGGAGCGTGAGCGGCGGGTCGCGCTGCTGCTGGAACTGGTCGGACTGGCCGCCCATGCCGAGCAGCTACCCGCTGAGCTGTCCGGCGGGCAGCAGCAGCGGGTGGCGATCGCCCGGGCGCTGGCCGCCTCGCCCCGGCTGCTGATCGCGGACGAGCCGACCGGGCAGCTGGACGCCGAGACCGGTCTGTCGGTGATGGCACTGCTGCGCGGGGTGGTGGAGTCCGAGGGAGTGACGGCGCTGGTCTCCACGCATGATCCGACGATGCTCGCGCTGGCGGATCGGGTGATCCGCATCAACGACGGGCATCTCGACGAGCATCCCGGCATGCGCTCTGACGGGCAGCTCGACGGACGCTCCAACGGTCGGGGCGATTCTTGATCAGTAAGAGCTGTCCGTGCTGAGACTGGTCGCCCGGCGAGCCCGTGCGCAATGGCCCTTGCTGGCAGCCCTCCTGGCCGTCGCCGTGGTCGGCCCCACGCTGCTCGGCGCCTGCGCCCTCCTGCTCACCCGTACCGCCGAGCAGGCGCTGGAGACCGCCGCCTCTCGCGCCACCCCTGACCAGATCGACGTCACCGCCTACACCGTCACCATTCGCGGCGAGCACGCGAGATCCGTCGCCGACGACATCCGCGCCGCGCTGACCTCGGCCCTCGCTCCGTTCGCGACGACGACGGCCGCGCGCGCGTCGTCCGCGATGCGGTCGCTCCCCGGTGCCGGTGTTCCGGCTGTGGCGTACCTGTCGGGGGTGGAGGACCTGCCGGCCCGCACGCAACTGGCCGACGGACGCCTGCCTCGGGCGGGTGCCGCGCCGGCGGAGTCCGTGGTCCTGGAGAGCACCGCGCGGCAGCTCGGCCTGACCGTCGGCAGTCGGGTCAGCCTCGGCAGAGAGCTGGCCGACGATCCCGACCAGGGGATCGAGGTGAGCGTGGTCGGGATCGTACGCCCGCTGCCGGGCACCGGCTGGGAGCGTGACCCCCTCGCCGCCACCGGCTACGATCTGGCCTACCGCGACGGCCGCTCCGCACATTCGGTTCACGCGTACGGGCCGTTCATCGTCGACCTCGCCGACCTGCTCGGCGGCGGCTCCACCCTCGACCGGCTGGAGATCATCGCCCACCCCGACCTGTCCGCCCCCAACCGCCGCGACCTCGACACCGTCACCCAGGTCGTGCTCGGCGCCGACCGCCGGCTGGGGCAGACGCTCGGCGACCGGGTACGCATCCAGCGCGTCGCCTCCCGATTGCCCTCGACCCTGCTGGCCGCGCACGATCAGCAGCGGGTCACCACGGCCGCCGTGCTCGCCGTCGCCGCCATCGGACTCGTCCTGACCGCGACCGCCCTCGCCCTCGCCGGCCGGCTCAGCGCCGGTGTGCGCGGCGACGAGACCGCCCTGCTGTCCGCGCTGGGGGTCGGCCGCGGTCAACTCGCCGGCGCATCGCTCGTCGAGGCCGGCGCGCTCGCCGTGCTCGCCACCGCGGTCGCGATCCCGGCCTCGTCCGCCCTGCACGCCGGGCTGACCCGGCTGCCGCCCATGGCCGGGGCCGGGCTCGCCACGCCTTTCGGGGTGAACGCCGCACAGGTGTTGTCCGTCGCCGGCGGCGCGCTGGCGCTGGCGGCGGTGCTCGTCGTGCCCTCGCTGCGGACCTCCTCCGGAGGTGTACGCGGGCGGCGGGAGCTGCTCGCCCGATCCGGCGCCGACCTGCTGCTCGTGGCGCTCGCCGCCATCGGCTGGTGGCAGTTGCGCGACCAGCCGACCGGTTCAGGGTCTCCCGTCGACACCGTACGGGTGCTCGCTCCCGCGCTGCTGCTCATCGCCGGATCCGCAGTGGCGTTGCGCCTACTGTGGCCCGCGTTGCGCGTTGTGGAACGGCTGGCCGCCCGGGCTCGCGGGTTGATGGTGCCGCTGGCCGCGTTCGAAGCCGCCCGCAGGCCACAGGCGGTCGCGGCGGGGCTGCTGATCGGGCTGGGCTGTGCGGCGGCCACGTACGGGATCGGGTTCGACGCCACGTGGCAGCGCTCCCAGCAGGACCAGGCCGATCTGTCCGTCGGCACCGATCTCGCGCTCACCCTCACCGCCCCTCCCGCCGCCGGGCAGGGCCCGGTGGTCGGCGCGGCCAGCGGGGGAGAGGTGAGCCCGGCCACCGATCGTGGCGTCGCGGTCGGGCAGTGGCTCGGCGGCGCCGGTGACCCGCCGCGGCTGATCGCCGTGGACACCACTCGTGCCGAGGCGCTGCTGCGCGGACGGCTGAACGACGGTCGCACCTGGAACGCCGTGGGCACCCTTCTCGCGCCGCCGACGCGCGCCGCCGGTGTTCCCGTCCCGGCCGGGGCCGCGCTCTCCCTGGCCGGGAACGCGACCGGCCCGACGCCGCTCACCGTGACGCCCCGGCTGCTGCTGCAGGATGCGACAGGGCTGCGTACTCCTTGCACAGGTGCGCCCATTCCGCTCGACGGCAAAGCGCATCCGCTGCCGGACTGCGCGACGGCCGAAGGGCTCCGGCTGGTCGCGGTGTCCCTTCCGTTCGCGATCGCGACGGGGAACGTGGGCACCGGCCACTCCGATGCCCTGGCGGACCCCCCGACGGGGGACAGCCGCGTCGCCGTGACGCTCACCGTGGCGGGAACAGCCTCTGGGGCATCGCCCTGGACCGCCACCTCAGCCGGGCCGGCCCCCGGGCAGCTCGGCAATCCGGCCGTCGCCCTGACCAGCACCTCCGCGGGCACCGAGCTGAGGATGACCACGACCGTCGCGCTGAAGGGCCCGCCGGACGCCGCCAGGAACCTGGTCGCCACCGCCTTCCCGGCCCCGGGACCGGTGCCCGTGGCCGTCTCCGCCCGCTTCGCCGACGAGGTGGGCGCCCGGCGCGGCTCGCGGCTCGACCTCACCGTCGGCCTCACCCCCGTACAGGTCAGCGTGGCCGAGGTGCTGCCGGCCGTGCCGTCCGCTCCGGGCGCCGCGGCCATCCTGGCCGACTTCGACGCCCTCTCCCGTGCCCTCGCCGTCAGCGGCGACTTCGACGTGCCCGTGGACGCGTGGTGGGTCGGCCATCCCGCCAGAGGAGATGCGGCCGATCTCCGCCTCGGCAGCGTCACCACGCGCGCATCCGAGACCGCCCGGCTCACCGGCGGCCCGCTGCGGGCCGGGCTCCCGGCCGTGCTCCGGCTGCTCGTACCGGCCGCGGTGCTGCTGATGATCGCCGGGATCGTCCTGCACGTGACGTTCGACCTGCGGGCCCGCGCGGTCGAGATGGCGCGCCTGCGGGGTCTCGGGATGACCCGGCGCGAGATCCGTACCGTGCTGCTCGGCCAGCACGTCGGCATCCTGCTGCCGCTGCTCGCGGCGGGCGCGGTCGTCGGCGCGCTGGCCACCCGCGTCGTCGCGCCTCTGCTCGTCCGCTCCGATACCGGCGCCGCTCCCGTTCCCGAGGTTCTGCCCGTCTGGCCGTGGGCCGCCGAGGCCGCCCTGCTCACCGGGCTGCTGGCCGGGTGCGCGCTGGCGGTGAGCGCGGTGGTCGTCGTCCAGGCCCGGCTTGCCGATGCCGCTTATCTGCGGGTGGCGTCGTGAGGATCCCGGCACCGCACTGGCCCAGCGTCGTCGGCCGCGCCCGCGCGGACGCCGGGCCGCTGCTCCTGGCCGCCGTCGTGGTGGCGGTCGTCACGCTGCTCGCCGGCGCGATGCCGCCGACGTTGTCCGCGACCGCCGACGCCGCCGTACGGGACGCGGTACGCAGGACCGGCGGCGACCTCCAGGTCCACGCCCGCATGGAAAGCGACGACGGGCCGGCCGGCAGCCGCGTCCGGCACCCCCGCCTCGCCGAGGACGTCGACGACTTCCGAGCCAGGGCGACGGACGAACTCGGCCCCGGCCTGCGCGCCGCCCTGCGTCCACCCGTCGCCACCGTCACCAGCCCCACCCTCAAGATCACCGATGGCAGCGTGCTGCGTACGTTCCAGCTCGCCTACGTGGCCCGCGAGGGTGGGCCCGACGTGACCTGGATCGCGGGCGGCCCGCCCCGGCCCACCGCCTCCGCGACGGCGGAGGTTCCCTACGGCGCGCCGCCGTGGCCGGTGCAGGTGGGCCTGTCGGAGGCGGACGCCGCCGCTCTCCAGCTCCGTCCCGGCGCCCGCATCCCGCTGGCAGACGACCAGGGGAATGTCAAGAAGGTCCAGGTCAGCGGCATCTTCCGGCCTCGGGACAGCGCCGATCCCGCCTGGCGGCTCCTCCCCTCGCTGCTGAGTCCCGTCGCCGGCGCGGACGGCACGGGAAGCACCCGGTTCGCCGGGCTGCTGTCACGCGACTCGCTGCCCGACGCCCGGCTCGCCTTCGGCCAGGACGAGTTGCGGCGTACCGTCTGGTTCACGCCCGACCCGACCCGGCTCACCTGGGACGCGGTCCCGTCGGTCGCCGCGAAGGTGGTCGCGCTCAAGGCGGCCTCCGGCTCCTCCGGCGCCCGGGACGGCTCGCTGAAGTGGGAGACCCGGCTCGACGGGGTGTTGCGGAACGTGAGCTCCCAGGTCGACGCCGCGTCCGCGCAAGCGTCCATCCTGCTCATCACCCTGCTCGCCGTCGCGGTCCTGGTCCTGCTGCTCGCCGCCGACCTGCTGGTACACCGCCGTGCCCCCGCCCTGGCCGCCGCCCGGCAAAGAGGGATGTCGCTACCGGTGATCGGTGGCGAGCTGCTGCTCGAATCCGCCGTGATGGCGCTGCTGGCCGCGGCGGCCGGGCTCGGCCTGGCCCGGGCCGTCGCGCCGGGGGTCTCCTGGGAGTGGGTGGCTCCCGTGGTGGTCACCGCCGTCGCCGCCGGACCGGCGTTCGGCACGCTCACCGCCGCCCGCGCCACCCGGGATCGCCGCGTCCCGGCCAACCGGAGTGCGCGGCGGTGGGTGCGTAACACCGTACGACTGCGGCGGGCCGCTCTTGAGACCGGGGCGCTGGTGGCCGCGTCCGGCGCCCTCGTCGCTCTGTACCAGCGTGGAATCGGTGGCGGGGTGCTGCCTGCGAGCGCGCCCGCCCTCTGCGCGCTCGCAGGCGCGCTCATGCTGGCGCGGGCGCTGCCCCTCGGGATGCGCTTCGTGCTCAAGCGGCTTCTGCGGTCGAGCCGGCCGCTGGCGGTGTTCGGGGCCGCGAGGGCGGCGACGACCTCGGCCCGGGTGCTACCGCTGCTGGTGCTCGTGACCTCCGTGGCCTTGGCCTCGTACGCGCTCACCTTTGGTGCCGCTGTCGGCCACGGAACCGCGGATGGGCCGCTGGCCTCGGGACTGCTGCGGTTGGCGTGGGTCTCGGCTGTAACCCTGCCGGTTCTGGGCCTGCTGGGACTCGCTCTCGGGTCGGCGGCCGGCGCGCCGGAGCGATGGCAGACCCTGATCCGGCTGCGCACCATCGGGCTGCGGCCCCGGGAGGCTCGCTGGGTCGCCGCGGGAGAGCTGCTGCCGCCGGTGGTGGTCGCCGCTGTGGGCGGTCCGCTGCTCGGGGTGCTGCTCGCCCGCCTGACGTTCGGCTCGCTCGCCCTGCGCCTGCTCACCGGCGCCGATCCGGCCCTGGCGTTGCCGTGGTGGGGGCTCGGCCTGGTGGCGGTCGTGTTCCTGGCGGCGGTCGCCGTCATGGTGCCCGTCGAATCGGCGCTACGCCGCCGACGACGGCTGAGCGAGGTACTCCGCGCGGGCGACAGCTGAGCCGGCCGACTGCCGGCGAACATGACGACCCTGCGCGAGCCTGCTCTCACCAGGCGAGCACGCTGGCCGTGACGGCGGTCTCCGACAGCCTGGTGAACGAGGAACTCAACGCGGCCCCGGGGTCCGCGGGCTTCCCTCGGCGTACGGCACCTACTGCCCCCGCACGGCCGAGACGGCCAGTCCCGGCTACCGCGCGAACAGGCGTGACCGCTGCGACTTCTGCAAGTGGGCGGTGCTGGACGTGATCGGCCGGGGGCCAGGGCCGCCAGCGAGCGCGGAGTCCTCACGCCACCTGCTGGCCGGGGTCGGCCTGCCGGTCACCGACCTGCGGGTACGCGATCTCGGAGACCGCGTACGGGTGCGCTGGGACCGCATGGGGCAAATATGAGGCAAAGCTGAGTCAGACGCTGAGCTCCCGCCCCAGCGCGGACGCGGCATTCAGCACCAGCCGGGCCGTCTCCCGGGCGGTTTCGTGGGCCACCTCAGGCAGCACCGAGACGTAGGTGTCGGCGGTCAGCACGATGCTGGCGTGCCCGAGCATGGCCTGCACCACCTTCAGATCGGTGCGCGCGGCCAGCGCCAGCGTGGCGGCGCCGTGTCGCAGGTCGTGCAGCCGGATCGGCGGTTGCCCGGAGGCGGTCACCAGCCGGCGGAACCGGCCGGTGAGGTAGTCCGGCCGCAGCGGCGCGCCGTCGGCGGTGGTGAACACGTATCCCGAGTTCTGCCAGTGGGTTCCTGCCGTCACGCTCAGTTCCTCTTGGCGCTCGCGGTGCCGGGTCAGCATCCGCACGGTCTCCGCGTCCAGGGCCACCACCCGGCAGCTGGCGGCGCTCTTCGGTGGGCCGACTACGACCGGACTTCAAGGTTCTTTTTTGGAAAACCTCTGCAGAGAACGACCGCAGGTGATCTCTGTCTGACGGGCCAATCTGCGGGGCGGATAACGAGAACCGGAGACCGCCGTCGGCGCCGTTAGGGCTAGCACTCCAGCCTGCACATGAGACGTGAGCCGGAAACGGGCTGGGTCACGCTGGTGCATGCTTGAGCACAGGTACGCACGCCGGTGCATGCCTACGCGTGCGTGTAGCTGGGTGAAAGACGAGCGACCACTGCTGTGATCATTCAGGTGTGATGGATCTGAAGATCATGCGGTGGCCGCGTTGGCCAGAGTAGAACATCTCAGTGCCGCTCGTCTGCAGGCAGACCTGGATGCCGTGTGCGCGCTGGTGGCTGGGCGATTCAGACGCTCCGAAGTTCGGCAGCGTGCTCGTGCGTGTCTCGCAGGAATGCTGTCTGGAGTTCATCGGCAGACTCGTCGACGCGGGCTTTCCGGACCTGACCCTTCCATCCGAACCTGAGATCGCAGTCACAGCGAGTTCTCAGGAACCCGGGACCAAAACGATTCTCTGCGATGTTACTTCCAGTGACGCCGCAGCCAGCGACGTCAGAAGAGGAGATATCGTGTCGCACGACTACAGCAAGACTCCGGAGGCGCTGAGCCGCCTCACCGACAGCCAGTTCCGCGTCACTCAAAAGGACGGGACGGAGCCGGCGTTCCGCAACGAGTACTGGAACAACCATGAGCCGGGGATCTACGTGGATGTGGTCTCCGGGCAGCCTCTGTTCTCGTCGACCGACAAGTACGACAGCGGCACCGGATGGCCGAGTTTTACCAAGCCGATCGTGGCGGACGCCGTTCGCTCGGAGACGGACAGGTCGTTCGGGATGACTCGCACGGAGGTGCGGTCCACCGGAGCTGACAGTCACCTCGGGCACGTGTTCGATGACGGTCCTGCCGACGCCGGCGGCCAGAGGTACTGCATGAACTCAGCGGCGCTGCGCTTCGTCCCGGTCTCCGAGCTCGAGACGCAGGGCTACGGCGAGTACCGCTCGCTGTTCGAGACGGCCGACACCACCAGCACAGAGGAGCACGCATCATGACCAGCGGAATTCATGACACCGGACAGATCACCCGCGAACCGGGCACCGAGACGGCCATCCTGGCCGGCGGGTGTTTCTGGGGCATGGAGGACCTCATTCGCCGGCAGCCAGGCGTGCTGGACACACGCGTCGGATACACCGGCGGAGACAACGATCACGCCACGTATCGCAACCACCCCGGCCACGCCGAGGCGGTCGAGATCGTCTTCGATCCGGCGCAGACGACCTACCGTGACATCCTGGCGTTCTTCTTCCAGATCCACGACCCGTCGACGTTGAACCGTCAGGGCAACGACATCGGCACGAGCTACCGCTCGGCGATCTTCCCGCTCACCCCCGAACAGGAGAAGGTCGCACGTGACACGATCGCCGATGTCGATGCGTCGGGCCTGTGGCCGGGTAAGGCCGTGACGACGATCGAGCCCGCAGGGCCGTTCTGGGAGGCCGAACCCGAGCACCAGGACTACCTGATCGCGTACCCGAACGGCTACACGTGCCACTTCCCGCGTCCGGACTGGGTACTGCCCAGGCGCGCTGCGCCCTCAGTCTGAGGGCTTTATTGCGAGGGCGCGTTCACCACTGAGGTGATGAGCGCGCCCTCACCGGTTCCGTCACGAACGGCGCCGATCGTGTGCCCGATGGCGGTGTCGTCTCCGAGGCTGGGCACGGTCCCTGCCCTCGGTCCGGGAAGAATGACGAGTCAGTCCTTTCCCCGATCAGAGCTACGACAAAGTACTCGCTGACTGGATCGATGAGCACCTGCCACGTCGTGATGGAGCGCTCCGGGAGTCCTGGACGACGGGCCAGCGGCGCTGATGGCGCCCGGCCAGTTCACCGCGGCGCAGGCCGCGTAGCGCGGCCAGCCACCAGGCGGCATACAGGCCGTCCTGCGCCACGCCGGCCAGGAGCGCCGCGGGCTGCCGTTCGGTCCGGACCGCCACCGCTGGACGCTCTCCCACCTGCTGCCTCCGGGCCGCCCGTCCGGTGGTCCAGATCACTGGATGTGGTCGCCGGGGATGGGGCAGTTCGGCGCCGTTGGCCGGGTTTACCGGGATCAGCCGGGCGCGCACCGCCGCGTTCTGCGCGGTCCGCAAGGTGGCGTGGATCCGCACCACGGTGGCCGGCGACAACCGGCGGCCGGTCGGCGAGGGGCGGGACGCCAGCGCCGCGAGCAGCCTGTTGACGTCGCGAGAGGTCAGCTGGTGCATCCGGATCCGTCCCAGGTGGGGGATGAGGTAGAGGCGGATGTGCGTGGCGTAGCCTTGCCGGGTCGACGGACGCAGGGCATCCTTGGTGGCCGGCCAGCGTGCCAGCCACTGCCCGAGCGTGCATCCGGCCCCTGCGCCGTCGCGGTCGGCAGCGGCCAATGCTTGGCCTGCCGCTTGCGCTTCCTCGGGATCGGGGATGGTGAGCAGCTCGCCCGGTGGCCCGGTAGACGGCAGTACGAGTGCGCCGCCGTTGCCCGGCACCACGATCAGGTCGGTGACGAGCGGGGCCAGCGCGTCGATGGTGCGGGCGGGCAGCGCCGCGTCCAGCCGCTCGTCGAACTCGACCAGATCGAGTCGGCCGTCGGCGACGGCGGTGCGCAGCAGCTCGGTGACCCGGTCGCGGTCCGCATCGGACGCGCGCAGCGCCGGCGGGGAGGACTTCTCAAGACCCTGCACGGGGATCTCCTGTGTCATCGGGTTTCCTTCCGTCAGCCCGTGGCGATGTCACGCGCAGAGCACCTTCACCGTAGGGACTCAGCGGTGATCTTGCTTCGGCCTGTTCACCGGACCGGCCTTGCCCGATCTCGAACAGGGTGCTGGGCTGCCGTCAGCCGAGGCAGGCGCGGACGGCCTTGGCCAGGTTCGCCGCGCGCGGGTCGTCGGGCCGTACCCCATCGACGTCGCTGACTGTGGCGGCGTACATGCGAGCCACCGATCGGGCGTCGGCGAGCAGCGCCGCCGAGCTCGCCTGCGCGGGCCTGGACCGAGCCGGGAGCCCACACTGCGTTCACCCAGGCGGTGACCGTGTCCGCGTCGAGGCCGGTGGTCGCGATCATCCCGGCCAGCAGCTCCTCCAGGCTGAACGGGGCGGCCTCGTGGAGCCGGGCCACCCGCTTCTCCTGCTTCTCCGGCAGCCCGATCCAGGCGCTCAGCCCGAGCGGGGTGGCCACCTCCTCGGCGAAGAACGTGCCGAGTGTCTTGCCGGTGATCCGGCGTACGACCTCGCCGACCAGGAACCCGTAGGTGACGCTGTGGTAGACGTGCTCGGTGCCCGGCTGCCACAGCGGCTGCTGCGCCTCCAGCGCACGGATGACGGGGTGCCAGGCGCACGCCTGCTCGAACGTCAGCGGCCCCTCCACGATGGGCAGGCCGGCCTGGTGCGACAGTAACCAGCGCACCGGGATCTGCTCCTTGCCGGCGGCGGCGAACTCCGGCCAGTACTGCGCCACCGGGGCGTCCAGATCCAGCAATCCGCGCTGGACCAGCAGGTGCGCGCAGATCGCGGTGGCGCCCTTCGCGGTGGAGGCGACCTGGACGATGGTGTTCCCGCGCCACGGCCGCCTCGCCTCGCGATCGGCCAGGCCGCCCCACAGGTTGACGACGGGGCGGCCGCCCACGTACACGCTGCACGCCGCGCCGACCTCGCCGGGATTCCGGAAGTTCGCGCGGAACGCGTCGGCGACCTTTCCCCAGCCGTGCTCGACACCGCGCTCGCCATCGTTCACGGAGGCATTGGCGGAGCCGGTGAGGGCGGCGTGCGTGCCGGCGATCGCGCCGGCACCCAGCACGCCCTTCAACACGGTCCGGCGCCCGACGTGTCCCTGCTCGGGTGTTCCGCTGGTCATGTTGCTGTTCCTCCCAAACGATCTGACATGTAGGCATCATGTGGTGACGGTGCAAGCCCGGATCGAGCGGACAGTTGGATCGGCGCGGCGCGCGAATGGGCGTGCGAGGAACGTCCGGCTTCGCGGCTCCGGTGACTGAGCCGCCCACGTCCGGTTCGTGGTTACGCGTCCCAGGTGACCGGGAGGCTCTTGACGCCGTAGATGTCGGCGACCTCCGGTCGCAGGGCGACCTCTTCGGCCGGTACGGCCAGGCGCAGCGTGGGGAAGCGGCCGAACAGGGCGGGGAACGCGACGCGCATCTCGACGCGGGCGAGCTGCTGGCCCAGGCACTGGTGGATGCCGTGGCTGAAGGCCAGGTGGCCGCCGTCCTGGCGGTGGATGTCGAGCGTGTGGGGGTTGGGGAAGCGGCCGGGGTCGCGGTTGGCGGTGTTGAGGGCGATGATGACCGTCGTGCCGGCGGTGATGGTGTGGCCGCCCAGCTCGACGTCCTCCAGCGCGACCCGGAAGAACTGCTTGGCGACGCTCAGGTAGCGCAGCAGTTCCTCCACGGCCTGGTCGGTCAGCGCCGGGTCGGCGCGCAGCGCGGCGAGTTGCTCCGGGTTCCGCAGCAGGGCGAAGGTGCCCAGTGCCAGCATGTTGGCGGTGGTGTCGAAGCCGGCCGACAGCAGGATCAGCGCCATGCCCTGCAGTTCCTCGTCGGTCAGGTCGCTGTCGAGCAGGTCGCTGAGCACGTCGTCGGTCGGGTTGGCGCGCTTGGCGGCGACCAGCTCGGCGAGGTACTGCTGGGTCGCGACGTAGGCGGCGCCTACCTCCTCGTCACTGGCCTCGCCGCCGAGGAAGGCGTCGATGTTCTCCTGGAAGAAGCCGCGGTCGGCGTCCGGCACGCCCAGCAGTTCGCAGATCACGATGGCGGGGATGGGCTTGGCGAACGCGGTGACCAGGTCGGCCGTCGGCCCGGCCTTCTCCATGGCGTCCAGGTGCTCGGCGGTGACCTGCTCGACGCGCTCGGTGAGCAGGCGCATCCGCCGGACGGTGAACTTGCCCACCAGCGGCTTGCGGTAGCGGCTGTGCTGCGGCTCGTCCATCAGCAGGAACTCGCCGGGCGGCGCCGGGGGGACCTCGATGTCGCCGTAGTCGATGATCGGGTGGTGCTTCATGAACTCCCGGCGGGAGCTGAAACGCGGGTCGGCCAGCACCGACCGGGCCAGGTCGTAGCCGGTGACCAGCCAGCCCTGGTGCCCGTCGGGGAAGGGGAAACGGCTGATCGGGCCGTGCTCGCGGGCCTCGATCAGCTCCTTGGGCGGGTCGAAGGGGCAGCCGGGCTGACGCTCGGTCGGCATCGTGGCGAGGGTGTAGGGGGACTCAGTCATGATCACTCCTCCTAGGAGATCTTGCGGCGGTAGGTGTTCATGGCGAAGGCGTAGGCGACGATGAGGATGCCGACGCACCAGGCGAGGGCGATCCAGATGTCGTTGCCGACCGGCTGCTGGGTGAACAGGGCGCGGATGGCGTTGACGATGGAGGTCGCCGGCTGGTTCTCGGCGAAGACGCGCAGCGGGCCGGGCATGGTGTCGGTGGGCACGAAGGCCGAGCTGAGGAAGGGCAGGAAGATGAGCGGGTAGGAGAACGCGCTCGCCCCTTCCATGGTCTTGGCCGACAGGCCGGGGATGACGGCGATCCAGGTCAGCGCCAGAGTGAACAGGACCAGGATGCCCGCCACCGACAGCCACGCCAGCACGCCCGCCCCCGAGCGGAAGCCCATGAGCAGGGCCACGAGCATCACGACCACGAGTGAGACCAGGTTGGCGACCAGCGAGGTCAGCACGTGCGCCCACAACACCGACGAGCGTGCGGTCGGCATGGACTGGAAGCGTTCGAAGATGCCGCCCTGCATGTCCATGAACAGCCGGTAGGCGGTGTAGGCGATGCCCGAGGCGACCGTGATGAGCAGGATGCCGGGCAGCATGTAGTTCACGTAGGAGGAGTTCGATCCGATGTTGATCGCGCCGCCGAAGACGTAGACGAACATCAGCATCATCGCGATCGGCATGATCGCGGTGGTGATGATGGTGTCGGGGCTGCGGGTGATGTGGCGCAGGGAACGTCCCAGCAGGACGGCGGTGTCGCCGAAGAAGTGCTTGCTCATCGTGGTTCCTCAGGCTTTCGTGCCGACGAGGGAGAGGAAGACGTCCTCGAGGGTCGGCTGCTTCTCGATGTATTCGACCTTGGCGGGCGGGAGCAGTTGCTTGAGCTCGTCCAGCGTGCCGTTGACGAGGATGCGGCCCTCGTGCAGGATCGCGATCCGGTCGGCGAGCTGCTCGGCCTCGTCCAGGTACTGGGTGGTGAGCAGCACCGTGGTGCCGCCCTCGGCGAGCTCCTTGACGGCCTGCCAGACCTCGATGCGCGCCTGGGGGTCGAGGCCGGTCGTGGGCTCGTCCAGGAAGATGACCGGCGGGTTGCCGATCAGGCTCATCGCGATGTCCAGGCGGCGGCGCATGCCGCCCGAGTACGTGGCCACCTTCCGCCCGCCCGCGTCCGTCAGCGAGAACCGGTGCAGCAGGTCATCGGCGACCTTGCCCGGGTTCTTGAGGTGCCGCAGCCTGGCGACCAGGACGAGGTTCTCCCGCCCGCTGAGGATCTCGTCCACGGCGGCGAACTGCCCGGTGAGGCTGATCGACTCGCGCACGTCCGCGGCCTGCGTGGCCACGTCGAAGCCGTTGACGCGGGCAGTGCCGGCGTCGGCCTTGAGCAGCGTGGAAAGGATCTTCACGGCGGTGGTCTTGCCCGCGCCGTTCGAGCCGAGCAGGGCGAAGATGCTGCCCCGCGCCACCTCGAAGTCCACGCCGCGCAGCACGCGCAGCTCCTTGTAGGACTTCTCCAGGCCGTGCACCTGGATCGCCGGGGCTTGCTGGTTCCTCATCACTGTGTCCTGTCCTCTCTCGCGGCGCGCTCGATGGCGCTGGTGAAGCGGTTGCGCTCGCGGGCCCGGTACTGGCCGAGCGGGTAGTTGGCCATGAACGCCTCGACGAACGCGATGGGGTCGTCCCCGAAGAGGTCGCGGATCGGGGTCCCGTCCGCCGCGCTCTGCTCGAACAGGTCGGCGAGGTCCTCGTACATCGTCATCGCGCCGGCCCCGTCGGCCGGCCCGAAGTGCATCAGGTACCGCTCCAGCGCCTCGACCGCGATGCGGTAGTTCTCGGGCAGCGCCTTGACGCGCGCCTTGTACTGCCGCCAGCGCTTCTTCTCCTCCAGCGACCCGGTGACGAGCTCCAGTGCCTGCTGGAGGCGGCTGCGCGGCTCGTTCGACTCTGTGGTCATGTCTACTTGCCCCCTTCGCGGAGCTGTTCGAGGCGTTCTGCGAGGAAGCTCCAGGTCCTCCAGAACTCTTCGAGGTACTCCCGTCCCTGAGCGTTCAGGGAGTACACCTTGCGCGGTGGCCCCTTCTCGGACGGCACCTTCGCCACGTCGACCAGGCCGCGCTGCTCAATGCGGACGAGCAGGGCGTAGATGGTGCCTTCGGCGATGTCGGCGAAGCCTCGGTCACGGAGCCAGGCCGTGATCTCGTAGCCGTAGGCGGGCCGGCCGCCCAGGATCGCCAGGACGATGCCCTCCAGCGTTCCCTTGAGCATTTCGGTCATCTGCTTGCCCATGGAGCACCCCCCTTCCAGCTACTTGGTGGTGCTGACTACCGGTACAAAGTAACACCGACTACCGATACCTAGCAACACCGAATAGCGGAGATGCGAGCCTGAATCTCGAGTGGGTGGGTGTGGGCGGCCTGACCGCTGTTCGTGAGCAAGTCGGCCATCCCTTGGGCGGAGGCTGTTGTGTTACCCCACCGGAGCGTTCGATCGCCACGGGCGCGGCGTGAGTGCCCGCGACCGCGAGAAGGCACTTGCTGATCTGTTCATGGCATCAACCTTCGCCGGAAGCGCTGACACCGGGCCGTTGCCGCGCTGACACGGACGCCGGCGCGACACCGCGGCAAGTTCCTTCACCCGCCAGTACCTCCGTTGGCCCGGCGTGCCTTCCCATCCGGCCGTCGCACAGGGCCTGCGCCGTCTTGCCCGACTTCTTCGGGCCTTACGCGAGGAGCATGGGCCCGTCGTCACGGTTCGTCGCCCGTGACGCGATCAATAGCATGGGCCAGTCGTTCCCGCTTGCGCGACGTGGTCGGGGCTGTGCGTTTTCAACATGAGCCGAATGCATCCCACATGGCCCATGCTCCTGATCTTGGCGCCGGGGCGCAAGCCCTGCAAGACCATACTTGGCGGATGACATCATCAGCAGGTGCAGATCGCCGGAAGGCCGTTGTGTCTACGCCCGCCGTCACATCAGCATGAGCTGGAGGTGGGCACCTCAGACAACAGATGCCGGGTGACGGCGTACACCATCGACAAGATCACGAAACATGGTCCCAGATGACCCGGACCAGCCGGCATGATCGCGTGCCACTTCCAGGCCCGGCTGCAGAGCTGTAGAAGATCACACCTTGCGGACATCGGTCGCGACGAAGGTGAAGCCATCCTGCCTACGCTGGACGACCTCAAAACTCCACGCGGCCGCCGATCTCCAGCGTTCGGTATCCCGGGCCAGAATGTCGCTGAAGCGCACCCAGGTGCCGTGCCCTGGGGGCAATTCGGGCGAAGCGATCACACCCCGCCCTTCTTCCATCTTCCAGATCTTCACCACGCCCTCTGCCGTGAGGAGATACTGGCACGCCGCCGTCGGCCCAAGCGGGAAACGATCAAGCCATTTCGGGAAGCGATCTTCCAGGCAGCTGCCTCGTCGCAGGGCAACGTCACTCGTGAACACTCCTGGCCGGGAGACCATGGCGCTGTCGCTGCCGGAGTTCCGGATCAACCCCGATCCGTCGTTCGCGGCCCACATCAAGCAGTTGTTCGACCCAGAGGCGATCTCGCTATCACCAAGCGGGCGGCGCATCGGCCTCGTCCGCCCAGGAATCGCCGACCCGTCCCTGCGTATCCGTGCACGCGCCGCGGAAGGACCGCTGCTCGTACGCATCCCTCGCGGCGGGACGAACGAAGGCCGCGCTGAGGTGCCTCGGTGAGGGGTGCGAGCGGACCTATCGGGCGCACGCGGCATTCATCAGGAGGTAGTGACCACTGGTAAGAACCACCGCTTCGTCTCTGGCCGGATAGAACGGCAGGGTGGACCGGTCGCCGGTCCACCGGACGCCACCGGCATCATAATCTGTTATATAGATCTCGCCCCGGCCTATTTTAAATGGCTTGAGGTGGCGAGAATCTCCCATGTGGCCGTAGTCGTACGTCAGCAGAAACGACTCACAAGGGCCGTTCACCCGGTTCGCGGCGCTCATTCCTGAGGCCTCGGAATCGCCTGGCCCGTTGGTCCTCAACACCCGGATCTCCCAGTATCCGTCCGCATCCGCGAGAGACGATGGCGGCCATTCGCAGTGCATGAATCGGGAAGGTGCTTCCAATATGTATTCGATATGATCCGCCTTGGGCATGCCATGCGCCGACTCGCATGCGTTGATGCGATCGGCGGCCTCCTCCTGCGCTGCCGCCAGGGCCGACGCGGATTTCCCCGCTTCCGCCGATCGAGAAGTGCTGGTGGAGGCGTCGGACTGATTTGGCGCGGTCGGCAACACGTTGAAAATGATCGGCACCAAAGTCGCGTACAAGGCCAGGACGAGGGCTGCTCTCGCGGCGACCTTCGCCCAGTCTATTATTCCGTTCACCCTTGATTGGCGTTCCAGCGCCACGAAGGCCACAATCGCAACAAGTGTCACCAGGCCCAGGATTACCCACCTCAGCATGGCGGAGCCACAAGACCAGGGCCGTGACGGGGCGACCACTCCGCATCGGCGGGGATATTTTCTCGCAGGTCATACTGAAGGGCTTCCATGCGCGATCCATCGTCCATGGCCGTCAAGGACTGCGATCCACCTTTTAAGCATTCGCACGAAGCCACGCAAACGTTACACCGTGTCAATGCGTACCGGGAGCTTCCTGGGCCGTCCGGCTTCCTGTTTGGTGGCGATGCTTGGCGCGCTTGCGGCCTGCTCTGGAGGGGGCATCCGGTCCTCGGCCGGCGGGCGGCGCCCCTCGTTTCGGGGCGGTCTTACATGGAGTAGGCGCCGGAGGCGAGGGCGATGACGCCGACCACGGTCATCAGCAGCGCCGAGCCGGGGTGCATGGCGATCGAGATGCGGATGTCCTGCTTCTTCCAGGCGAGCCAGACGCCCGGGTAGAGGAAGACGAGCTTCGACAGGACCGTCCAAGGGGCCCAGAAGTGGTACACCGAGAAGAAGAAGGTGTTGAAGAACGGGGCCCACTTGCCGAGCTGCGGGAGGCGGGGCAGCAGGAAGCCGCGGAAGTAGTACTCCTCGAGCAGGGGCAGGGTGAAGCCGGTGAACGGCGCGCAGATGAGCAGCGTGGTGAGCACGACCTCCTGCGGGTAGCCCTGGAGGTAGGCGGTGCCGTCGGGGCCGGCGCCCTGGTAGTCCACCCAGGTGAAGAACCAGTCGTAGACGATGTTGTCCAGCGGGGTCAGCGAGAGCGAGACCACGGTCATCCACACGAGGCACGCGGCCCCGAGCCAGAAGACCTTGCCGCGCGAGAGCGGTTTGTCGCGGTAGTGGACGACGCCCTTCATTGTGAAGCGGCCGGTCTGCTTCTTGCCCAGCCACAGCAGGAAGAGCTGGAGCGGGAAGAGCACAACCGCGAGGGCGATGGCCCAGGCCAGGAAGATCGGGAAGTTCATCGCCCGGACCAGGGGGGCGGCGATGAAGGCGTACACGGCGACGATGACGGCGCCGGGCACCAGGTGCAGTGCGATGGAGAACGGGACGGAGTGGCGGTCGGCGAGGAGCTTGGCGACGAAGCCTTTCGGCTGTGCGCCTTGGGTGTCGGCCGGGGGCCGCATTGCTGTGTCCATGCCGGGAAGTGTGGCCCGGCGACCTAACACGGAGCTGACATCGCTCTGATACGGCTTCGAGTTGCCGTGTAAGGCGCAGGTTATGGTGGGTGCGGACCGGGCGGGGGCCTATCGGGTCGTTCCCGCGTCGCGGGTTCGACGGGATCGAATTATCTTCAGGAGCTGCTGTACGGCGACGCTGCCCGGACGCCGATACCGTATGGCGGACCACCGCAGACGACAGCGCTCCGGTCACTGGCATTCAGATCCGTGCGAGCCATTGACATTCTGTCCGCGCCGCGCTTGAGAAGGTGTTTTGAATCCCCCTGAGGTTGATCAGGGAGCATGGGTCGGGACGGGCCCGTCTGCTTGTGCGGTTTGGCAGCCGACCAGGTCCGCTTGCGGCACACCGCCGCTGCCTTGATTGCCGCAAAAGTCCGGAGAATGTCCGATCGCTGACCTGGTCAGACGCTTCTCCGTAGGCCAAAATCAGTGCGGTGTTTCGTCCTTACTCGTGCCCCATCAGCCGAGAGCAATTCGGCGTTCCAGGCTCACGTCCGTACGGATCAGTGCTTGACGTGTGGACCGACGGGCCTGCGGGCGCTCCGCCTTGACCCGTCAGGTCGATCTCTCCTGCTCATACGGCGATGAGTTTCGCCGTGGTTTCCAGTCTGAATCCACACCCGATCAACCGCACTCGAGGAGAGCATCATGACCGCTACGTACACCTGGGACGTCTTCTCCACCCTCGACGGCTACGGCTCCTACGCCGAGGGCGCTGACTGGGGCGGCTATTGGAGCAAGCAGGGCCCCGAGCTGCTTGAGCGCCGCGCCGCCCTGTTCGCCACCGAACAGCGAATGGTCTTCGGGGCCACCACCTTTCGGGAGACCGCTCAGATCATGTCCTCGGGCATCGATCCCAACACGCTCGATGAGTGGAACGTCCGGACGATGCGAATGCCGGCGACGGTGGTGTCCTCGACGTTGCAGGACACCCTCGGCTGGCCGGACGCGACCATCGTGAGCGGTGACGCCGTGGACATCGTCGCCAGGCTCAAGGACGAGTCGGACGTGCCGCTGCGCTCGCAGGCCAGCCTGTCGCTGAACCGGGCACTGATGGCCGCTGGCCTTGTCGACCGCCTGCACGTGACGATCTTCCCCGTTATCTCCGGACGGACCGGGACCAGCCCAATCCTCATGGGCGCGGGCGACTTCGACCTCGAGCTGCTCGAGAGCCGGACGCTCGACGGCCACATCCAAGAGCTCATCTACCGGCCCACCCTGCACGTCTGACATATTTGCCGCGCTCAACAGCTGGGACGTGGCTGAGGGCGAGCGGAGCACACCCCCTCGACCCACCCTGCGTGATTGGCCCGCTCGGTTCTTTCAGGGGTATCCGTCAAGGCAGAGCACCTGCTCACCGAGCGCCAGAACGCGGCTTTCATCCCCATGCGCAGGATAGGTCCCATACACCCATAATGGCCATTTAATGCCCGTGCTATTCGCTAAAGCTCTGCAGCGGCAAGGCTGTAGCACAGAGGTCGTCGCGCCTTACAGCAGGTTGGAGGACGTCGGTTCGAAACCGACCAGCCTTGCCCCAAATCGTGGAAGTCATCGGTGGGGGTGTGGGTGTCGGCCGTCGATCCTGACTTGACCGGGACACCACCGCCCGGATCAGGAACCCTCCCCAACCAGGCTGAGGTTGAGACCTGCCTGCGGGTGATGGCCCAGGCACGCGCGGCGGATCCGGCTGATCCTCAATGGGCGGCCGTGTACGAGGCCGCAGCGCACTTGTACCGGGCGGGGAAGAAGACACGAAAGGCGTCGCGGCACGCCGAGCGCAGGCGACGCGACCACGAGGCCACGGCGGCCACGGCGCGCTATCGAGAGCAAGACCCATCCCCGGCGCTCGTCCCGCAAGCAGCCTCGACGGGCCCTCGCGATCAGGCCGGTTCCGCAGCCCGTCGGCTCGCGGCCGTGCCCGACGCCGAGGCCTGGCTGGACCGGGTACACGTCCACGGTGTCGACCTGCTCGACCTGGCGGCTGTCGCGGGTCTGCTGGAGTCCGTTCAGCGGCGTTTCAGTTATCTCGACATCCTCGTCAACAATGCGGCCCAGACGATCCGCCGGAGCCGAAGGCTCCACACCTGGCAACGGGTAACGCCCGAGTATGACGAGGTCCCGTCGGGTGAGCGTTTTCAAACATCAGGGTTCGGCTCAGTGGGTGGCGTCCGTGCTGATCGTACTCGGCTGGTTGTTTGCCACGGCGACTATCGCGGGCACCACCCGTGTTCTCTCGCGTAACTGACCTGTGGCGGATGGCGTCAGAGGCCGAACATCGGGCGGCAGGCCGTCATCCCGTCAACCCTTACCGGTTGCCGGTCCTGCTCAGTCCACTTCTCCCTGGTGAGCCGTAGACGGTCGGACACGACGGCCTCGTCACCGCGGGCGTCAACCGATACGCCGTCGTGCTCGTAGCCGAGCTTGCGGGACACGCCCTGAGAGGCGTGGTTGTCCTGGAACACCTCGGTGCGCGCGGCACGTGCGTCGAGGTGATCGAAGGCCAGGGTGAGCAGACCGACCCGAGCCTCGGTTCCGTAGCCCTTGCCCTGGTGTTCGATGCCCAGCCACGAGGACGTTGTGACCTCCCGAACGACGAGGAAATCGCGTGCTCGAAGCGTGACCACGCCAAGTGGCTGCCCTTGGCGGAAGACCCCGAGTCCGAGCCGCCACGCTGCCACGCTCCACCCCGCGAGCTGGCTCCAGTGTTCCTGGAGCACAGACCGTGCCCGATCCTCGGGACCTCCGTCGGTCCACGGAGTCAAGAACGGACGCTCGTCTGCCCGATGGACGCCGTTGCCTGCCAGTTGTGCGAGTGCCGCCAGTTCCTCGTCACGCGGTAGGCGCAGTTCAAGTCGTGGCGTGACAATGGTCAGGCCATATTGGGGCCACAGGTCGGCAAGCACAGGCCGGATCATGACAACCCGGCCCCTGCCACGCAACTGGATTACTGCCGAGATCAGGACAAGCCGCAGCGGCGCCCGGGCCGGCACTTCGTGATCTACGATGGCTGACCATGGTCGACTCGCGCTCCCTTCGCCCCGGCGAACCTGAGCAGGTCGGCGGTCAGACGCGAAGGGCCGCGCGACTTCGGCGCGCTGGAACGGCTGGCCGTGAGCACCGCCACAGCGCTGGCCGCCATTCACCGTGCAGGCATCGTGCACCGGGACTTCAGACCGCAGAACGTGCTGCTCGGGCCCGACGGCGTCCGCGTGATCGACTTCGGCATCGCCAAGATGGTGGGCTCCTCTGCCTCGACCACTCAGGGCCTGATCGGCACTCCCGCCTACATGTCGCCGGAACAGATCTCCGGTGGGGAGGTCGGTCCAGCCTCTGACATGTTCTCGTGGGCTGCCACCCTGCTGTTCGCCGCGACGGGCCGGAATGTGTTCAACGGTGAGAACGTGGCCGCGGCGATGCATCGCGTTCTGCACCACGAACCGGAGCTACCGCCGTTGCCCGAGCCGCTGCGCGAGCTCGTGGCCAGGGCCCTGGCCAAGGACCCGCGCCGGCGCCCCGCCGCTCATGAGGTCATCCTGCGGCTCGTCGGGCACGACCCCTCAGCCGGATCCGGGCGGCTCTCCGGGGAAGGCTCGCACGCTGGTAACCATCCGCTCGTCGAGGCCGGTCGACAGACAACGAATCCGCTCTTGGAATGGACGCGACCCAGGGCCAGGCTCCCGATTGTGGCCGGAACGCTGGCGATCACGCTCGCGGCGACCGCCGCGCTGCTGTGGCTGCTTCCCGGCAGCGGCGGCCGACTCACCACCATCGACCTCGGGAGCGGCCACGACGTCGTCGCGGTGGCATTGGCTGGGGAGCGCGCTGGTGGCGGATGAGTCCGCGGTGACCTTCTGGGACCTCGCGGCGGACAAGCATTTGTCGCTTGCCCACCTTCCTTCCCAGACCGCAGACATCACCTCGATGGCGGTGTCCCGAGAGTTCGCCCTCACTGGGCACGCCGACGGCACGGTGAGCCTGTGGAACGTGGCCGGCGACGATTACGTCGACACCCTCGATGGGCACATCAAACGCGTCAACGCCGTGGCGCTCGCGCAACTGGAAGGCAAGACCGTGGGTCTCACCGGCGGCGCCGATCGGACCATCCGCGTCTGGGACCTGATCTCCAGGAGCCACATCCGGACCATCGACGCCGGACTGGGCGAGATCGCCACGCTGGCCGCCATCGAGGTTGACGGCACGCCGGTGGCCGTCTCACTCGATGGGCCTGATGACACGCTGCGGCTGTGGGACCTGCGCAGCGGAAAGCAGCTCGGCGCGCCGCTGGCAGAGGAGACAGGGAACGGCATCGCGGTCGGGAACCTGGACGGAACGCCCATCGTGGTCTCCAGCGATCTGCGCGTATGGGATCTGCGGACCCGGCGGTTGATCAGGGAGATTGAGGCGCCGGGCGACACATCGGCCGATGCGGTGGGTGTCGGCACAGTGGATGGGGCTCCGGTAATCGTCTCCACCGTGCAGGGGGCGGACCTGGACTACGAGGCGATTCAGATGTGGAACCTTCGCACTGGGGCGCCTGTGGGGTCCTCGATCGAGATTGATTATGTGCCGGATTCGCTTGCGGTGGGGGCTGTGAAGGGCGCGCCTGTGGCCATGGTGGGCCAGTCAACGGACGCGGGCGTCTGGCGCCTTCGCCTGGACTGACTGGTCGTTTCACAAGGGGATCCGGTGTGCCGGGGTCTCCATCGCCTCCCACGCCGAAGACGCCGCGGACGGCGCGCGAAATCGTCCTCCTGCCGGTCGAAGACCCACGACCCCGCGTGCGGCTGGGGCCGCTGATGGCCGGGCTCGTGCGGGCGTGCTTCACGCGAGTTCCAGGCCGCCGTCCACGGTGAGGACCTGGCCGGTGATCCAGTGGTCGAATCGCCGGAACTCGTCTCGCCGGAGGCGGCTGCCGGCGGTGTGCTCATTCCGAGGCCTATGAGTGTGGCCAGCGCAAGCGCTAAGGCCGGCTTGTGGGATTTTGCCGCCATGTTTTCCCTTCCCGAATGACCGCATACCTAATGACCTGCGGCCGGTCCCAGCTAGGCGCATGGCGTCATAAGTCCGTCATGCGGTCGAACAAGCGGCCAAGAGGGTCGGCTCCGTCTGGTCCGAGCTCGCCGCCGACGTCCGCAGCGGCTCAGGCGAGATGCCGGAGATGGTGCCCGTCACCGAGGGCCGGCGCAGCCCGGCGACACCGCCGAGCCCCGTCGCGCCGGACAGCAGGGCCGTGCCCAAGGGTGTGACGGGGCTGCCTGAACTGCATGGACGGAGTCTCGGCAGGCGCAGGTTTCAGGAAGGCTTCGGACTCTTGACAGGAGAGTGGCGGCGGCTCAGTATCTTCAGCACTAACTTTATTCCTAAAGAAAGTCCCCTCACATGGCAGGCACGGACCGCGGCGACCTCACCAGGACGGCGATCCTCGCCCTTCTGGGCACGGTCGGCCCGCTGAGCCGCAGCGAGATAGCCCGCGAGTTGGATCTCAGCCCGGCCACCGTCACGCAGCTCACCAGGGATCTCATCGGGCACGGGATGCTGGAGGAGCTGGACCTGAAGCCGTCGCGCGGCGGCCGTCCGGCCCAGCGGCTCGGGTTGGTGGGCAGCGCCGGGCGGGCGCTCGGCGTGAAGGTGACGGCCGACCACCTGGTGCTCGTGGACGTACGGCTCGACGGCGAGGTGCTCGGCTCCTGGGAGACGCCCCATGACCCGGCCGCGCCCGACGCCCTGGACCACCTGGCGGGCGCGGTGGAGTCGGTGGTCCGCGAGATCGATGGGGTGCCGCCGCTGCTGGGGGTCGGGGTCGGGGTGCCGGGCAGCGTGGATGACCAGGCGGTCGGCACGGTCAACGCCCCGACGCTCGGCTGGCAGGCCATGCCGGTGGGCGACCGGCTGCGCCGCCGGCTCAACCTGCCCGTCCTGGTGGAGAACGACGTGAACGCGCTGGCCGCGGCCGAGCGCCTGTACGGCCGGGGGCGCACGCACAGCGACTTCCTCGTGCTGACGATCGGGCGCGGCGTCGGCGCGGCGATCGTCGCGGACGGCCGCGTCTACCGGGGCGCCCGGGGCGGCGCGGGCGAGTTCGGCCACCTGCCGGTGGACCCCGAGGGACCGCCCTGCGGCTGTGGCGCCCGGGGCTGCCTGGAGGCGTTCGTCGGCTCGGCGGGGCTGCTCGCCGCCGCCCACGCCAGGACGGGCGAATCTCACCAGGGCACACAAGACCCGCTCGGAGCGGTTGCCGCGCTCGGGAGGGCCGCCGCGGCCGGCGACGCGACCGCGCGGGAAGTTTTCGCCGAGGCCGGGGCGGTCCTGGGCCGGGCCGCGGCGGGATTGATCAACGTGGTGGACCCCGAGGTCGTGGTGGTGCTCGGCGAGGGCACGGCCGACTGGCCGCTGTGGCAGACCGGCTTCGAACCGGCGCTTCGGGCGCATCTGTATCCGGGGCGGCGCGACATCTCCGTCGAGGTGGAGGGCTGGGACGACACGAGCTGGGCACAGGGAGCGGCGGCGCTGGTGCTGGCCACTCCGTTCGACGCCGCCGGAGCGGCGGGCGAGCAGGGCCGCCTGGTTCGCGCTCGCCTGATCGGAGCCGGCTCATGAGCGTCCGGCAGGCCCACCCGAACGTCGCCGGGTCCGCGACAGACGCCGAGGCCCCGCCCGAGCCGCGGGTCTCCCACGGGCGGCCGCGGCGGCGCGGCAGGTGGCGCTACGCCGGCACGGTGGCGGTGTTCCTGCTGCCGAGTCTGGTGCCGCTGACTCTCTACACGCTGATCCCGATGGTCAGTTCGTTCTGGATCAGCCTGCACGAATGGGACCTCATCACCGACATGCGGTGGGTGGGGCTCGGCAACTACATCGAACTCATCGGAGATCCCGACACCAGGGCCGCTTTTCTGCACACCCTGTACTTCATCGCCGGCTACCTGCCGCTCGTCTACCTTGGCGGCCTGGGTCTCGCGGTGCTGCTCAACCGGGCGATGCCCGCGCGCGGCCTGCTGCGCGGCGTGTACTTCCTCCCGGTGATCACGAGCTGGGTGGTCGTCGCGCTGATGTGGAAGTGGCTGCTCAACCCGGCCAGCGGCATCGTCAACTGGGCGCTTGGCCTGATCGGCGTGAGCGGCCCCGGCTGGTGGACCGATCCCGACTGGGCGATGCCGTCGATCATCCTCGCCTCGGCGTGGAAGGACCTGGGCTTCGTGATGATCATCCTGCTGGCCGGGCTGCAGGCGATCCCCCGCGAGTACCAGGAGGCAGCCATGGTGGACGGCGCCACGGCCTGGCGCAGGTTCCGGCACATCACGCTGCCGCTGCTGTCGCCTTCGACGTTCTTCGTGGTGGTGATCTCGCTGATCAACGGCTTCCAGGTGTTCGACCAGGTCAAGATCATGACGGGCGGCGGGCCGGGTGGCGCGACGCAGGTGGTGGTCTCCCAGATCTACGACCTCACATTCCGGTACGGCCGCGCCGGCGCCGCCTCGGCGCTGTCATGGCTGCTGTTCGCGTTCGTGCTGCTCGTGACGATCCTGCAGATCCGGGGCCAGAGGCGGTGGGTCACCTATGGGTAAGGTCCTGCGTCTCCTGCTGGTGGGCCTCGGCGCGCTGGTCATGCTCTTCCCGTTCGCCTGGGCGGTGATCACCTCGATCACGCCGAGCGACGCCGTGCTGTCCGTGCCGCCCGACTTCACCCCCGAGGGCGCGAGCCTGGACGCGTACGGCAGGCTCCTGGAGACGCTGCCCTTCTGGCGGATCGTGCTCAACAGCGCCTGGATCGGCGCCGCCTCCACCACGTTGCAACTGGTCACGAGCGCGATGGCGGCCTATGCGTTCGCCCGGCTGCCGTTCCCCGGCCGGGGCGCGCTGTTCGCGGTCTACCTCGCGACGCTGATGATGCCGCTGCCGGTGCTGGTCGTGCCGCTGTTCATCGAGATGCGCACGTTCAACCTGGTCGACACGTACTTCGCGCTGCTCGCGCCGACGATCGCCTCGGCGTTCGGCGTGTTCCTGCTGCGGCAGGCCATCAACCAGGTGCCCCGGGAGTTCGACGAGGCGGCCGTGCTGGACGGCGCCGGACATTTCCGGATCTTTCTGTACGTGGTGCTGCCACTGATCCGCCCCGCCCTGGCAACGTTCGCCATCTTCGGCTTCATGGCCAGTTGGAACAGCTACCTCTGGCCGCTGATCATCATCAAGTCGCCCGAGTTCATGACGCTGCCCCTGGGCCTGGCGACCTTGCACGGCCAGTTCACCACGCAGTGGGACGTGGTGATGGCGGGCTCGGTCGTCAGCGTCGTCCCGATCCTCATCCTGTACGTCTTCGCTCAGAAGCACGTCATCGCCAGCGTCGCGCAGAGCGGGCTCAAGTAAAGGAATCCCCCCATGTCACGACAAATCAAGATCGCTACTGTCGTCGCGGCGGCCGCGTTGCTCGCCTCCGCCTGCTCGCAGGGATCGGCTACCAAGGGCACCAGCAGTGACGGCGGCGGCAAGGTGACGCTGCGGTACTTCACGTTCTCGGCCGCGCCCGACCACGTGAAAGACCTCGACACGATCGAGAAGGCCTTCGAGAAGGAGAACCCGAACGTGGACGTGGTCGTCGAGACCGCGCCCTTCGACCAGTACTTCACCAAGCTGCAGACCAGCATCGCGGGCGGCACCGCGCCGGACACGTTCGAGCTCAACTACGAGAACTTCGTCACCTACGCCAGCGCCGGCTCACTGCTCGACCTCGCCACGGTGGCGGGCGACGGCGACACCTCGGTGTACGCCCAGGAGTCGCTCAACGCCTTCAAGCGGGACGGCAAGCAGTACGCGCTGCCCGCCTCCTTCTCCACGGTCGTGCTCTTCTACAACAAGGACCTGTTCGACAAGGCCGGGGTGGCTCCGCCTACCGCCGACTGGACGTGGGCCGACGAGCAGGCCGCCGCGGCGAAACTGACCGACAAGAAGAAGGGCGTGTTCGGCGACTTCCAGCCGGTGCAGTTCTTCGAGTTCTACAAGACGCTCAAGCAGGCGGGCGGCGAGTTCCTGTCGGCGGACGGCAAGAAGTCGGCGTTCAACAGCCCGCAGGGCGTCAAGGCCGCCAATTGGCTGGTGTCGAAGGTGGGCAAGACGATGCCTACCGAGGCCGAGATCGGCGGCACCGCCGACTACGACACGAACCTCTTCAAGTCCGGCAAGCTCGCCATGTGGCACAACGGCATCTGGCAGTTCGCGGGCCTGAAGGACGTGCCGTTCGAGTGGGACGTGGTCGTGGAGCCGGGTGACGCCGCCAAGGCCAGCGCGGTCTTCCACAATGCGGTGGCCGCCTCCTCGACCACCAAGCATGGCAAGGAGGCGTGGGCCTGGGCCCGCTTCCTGTCCGCCTCGGACACCGCGGCCACCACCCGCATCCAGTCGTCCTGGGAGCTGCCGCCGGTCTCCGACCAGCAGGTGCTGTCCGCCTACCTCAAGGACCCCAAGCCCGCCAACCGGCAGGCGGTCCTCGACTCGCTCAAGTCCATCGCGCTGCCTCCGGTCATCAAGCGCCAGCAGGAGATGCAGGATGCGGTGACCAAGGAGCTCAGCGAGGCGGCGGCCGGGCGCAAGTCCGTCGAGGACGCGCTCAAGGCCGCCGCCGCCGACGTGGACGCCCTGCTCGGCTGATCATTTAGGAGAGATTTCGTTGTCCCTCGTCGCCTACAGCCTCGACGTGATCAAGAGGTTGCAGTCCTCCACCGGGGCCTATCCGGCCTCGCCCACCTTCTCCGCCTACCGCGGCTACTCCTGGCTCCGTGACGGCGCGTTCATCGCCGAGGGGGTGAGCAGGCACGGCGACGTTGCCGGCGCGGACGCCTTCCACACCTGGTGCGCCCGCGTTATCGGCGACCGCGCGGGCCAGGTGGACTCGCTCGTCTCGCGGGCCGCCCGTGGCGAGGCCGTCCCGGTCGTGGAGATGTTGCCGACACGGTTCACCCTCGACGGGTTGGACGGCGACGACGACTGGTGGGACTTCCAGCTCGACGGGTACGGCACCTGGCTGTGGGCGCTTCGCGAGCACCGCGTCCGGCACGGCAGGGCGGTGCCCGGCGTCGAGAAGGGCGTCAGGACGGCGGCCCGCTACCTGACCGCGTTCTGGCACCTGCCCTGCTACGACTGGTGGGAGGAGCACGTCGAGCACCGCCACGTGGCCACGCTCGGCTCTGTCCACGCGGGCCTGCGGGCCGCCATCGCGCTCGGCGTGCTGAGCGCGGCGGAGTCGGCGGCGGCGGCCAAGGCTGTCGAGGACATCGCCGATCTCGTGGCGCGGGAGGGCGTCACTGGGGGCGGCCACCTGCGCAAGTGGCTCGGCGGCGAAGCGGTGGACGCGAGCCTGCTGGCTTGCGTGGAGCCGTTCGGGCTGTATCCGGCCGGGCATCCGGTCGGCGAGGCGACAGTCGCCGAGGTCGAGCGGCAGCTTGCCCGCGACGGCGGCGTGTACCGCTACCTCGGCGACACCTTCTACGGCGGCGGGCGGTGGCTCCTGCTCGCCGGGTTCCTCGGCTGGAACCACGCCCGAGCCGGGCGGCGGGCCGAGGCGGCGCGCTATCTGGAGTGGATGGCGGCGCAGGCGACCGCCGATGGTGACCTGCCCGAGCAGGTGTCCCACCTGCTGCTGGCCCCGGATCGGCGGCAGGAGTGGCTGGACCGCTGGGGCCCGGTGGCCACGCCTCTGCTGTGGTCGCACGGCATGTACCTCATCCTCGCCGACGAGCTGGGGGTGACGGCGTGATCCGGCACCGGCCCCACGGATCGGGGCATCCCTACGCGGAAACGGAGGATCAGCGCGTTCCGGCCAGGCCGCTGGACGGCGAGCCCGTGGAACTGCGGGTGCGCGTGTCCGCAGGGGTCGCCTCCGTCGTGTGCGACTGGGTCGTGGACGGAGCCGCGCCCGTCGAGCTACCCCTGACCAGCCGGAACGCGGACAAGACCGCGAGCGATCATCCCGGGACGGACACGGACGGCGGGCATCTGGCCGCCGCCCAGGCGCGGGCCGCCCGCGCGGCCACCGGTTCCTGGAGCGTGCGTACTCCTGCTCTCAAGGCAGGAAGCCGCTATGCCTACCGCTTCCGGGCCACGACTGACGATGGCGCGAGCCGCGCGAGCCGGTGGTTCGAGGTGACGGCGGCGTGCTGGTCGGACACGGGCGGCAAGCTGAAGGTCACGGGCACCGACCGGATCGTGCCAGGCAGCGTGCGCTGGCTTGCGGACGGCGACGGCCCGCTGCGGGTGCGGTTCGAGCTGGCGCTGGAGCCTGAGGAGCACGTGGTCGGCTTCGGCGAGCGGTTCGACGCCGTGGACCAGCGGGGCCGTGCCCTGGACGCGGTGGTCTTCGAGCAGTACAAGTCGCAGGGCCGGCACGGGCGCACGTACCTGCCGATGCCGTACGCCATGGTCGTGGGCGGCCCCGCGAGCTGGGGCTGGCACGTCCAGACCGCACGGCGGACCTGGTACGACGTCGGCGCCGCGCGGTCCGGCCGGATCGTCGCCGAAGCCGAGGTCGGCCCGGACGGCGAGCTGGGCGTGCGCTTCTACGGCGGCGAGCGCCCCGCCGACGTGCTGCGCGCCTTCCTCGACGACGTGGGGCACCCGGCCGAGCTTCCGTCGTGGGTGTTCCGGCTGTGGGCCAGCGGCAACGAGTGGAACACCCAGGAACGCGTGCTGGCCGAGATGGACCGGCATCGCGAGCACGGCATCCCGGTGGGCGCGCTGGTCATCGAGGCGTGGAGCGACGAGACGACGTTCACGGCGTTCCGCGGCGCCGAGTACGAGCCGTCCGAGGAGCCCCACAAGCTGGCCGACTACACGTTCCCCGCGGACGGGCCGTGGCCGGACCCCAAGGGCATGGTGGACGAACTGCACCGCAGGGACGTCAAGGTGCTGCTCTGGCAGATCCCGCTGCAGAAGATGCGCCCCCATCCCCGCCACCAGGCCGCCGTGGATGCCCGGCAACTCGTCGAGCGCGGGTACGGTGTGCGCGAGGCCGACGGCCGGCCCTACCGCAACCGGGGCTGGTGGTTCCCGCTTGCGCTCATGCCCGACCTGTCCTCTCCGGAGATCCGCGAATGGTGGACGGCCAAGCGCCGCTACCTGGTCGAGGAGGTGGGGATCGACGGGTTCAAGACCGACGGCGGTGAGCACGCCTGGGGCCACGACCTGCGCTACGCCGACGGGCGGGATGGCGCGGCGGGCAACGGGCTGTTCCCTGTGCACTACGCCCGCGCGTTCGGCGACCTGCTGCGCGCGTGCGGCAAGGCGCCGGTGACGTTCAGCCGGGCCGGGTTCGCGGGGTCGCAACCACACGGCGCGTTCTGGGCCGGGGACGAGGACTCGACCTGGGAGGCCTTCCGCTCCTCGATCAGGGCCGGGATCAGCGCCTCGGCCTGCGGGATCGTCTATTGGGGCTGGGACCTGGCCGGCTTCTCCGGGCCTGTGCCGGATGCCGAGCTCTACCTGCGGGCGGCGGGCGCGTCGGCCTTCATGCCGATCATGCAGTACCACTCCGAGTTCAACCACCACCGCACGCCCATCAGGGACCGCACGCCGTGGAACATCGCCGCCCAGACCGGGGACGAGCGGGTGATCCCGGTGTTCCGGCGGCTGGCCGAGCTGCGGGAGCGGCTGGTGCCGTACCTGGCCGAGCAGGCGCGGGTGGCTACTGGCGGCGGCGCCCCGCTGATGCGGGGCCTGTTCTTCGACCACCCGGACGACCCGGAGGTCTGGCGGCATCCGCTGCAGTTCAAGCTCGGCGACGCGCTGCTGGTCGCGCCCGTCACCGAGCCCGGCGTCGCGGAAATCCCCGTCCACCTCCCCGAGGGTGACTGGGTCGACGTCTGGTCCGGACGCGACCTGACCGGCGGGCGGATGGTCAGCCTGCCCGCCCCCATCGACCACCCGCCCGTCCTGTGCGCGGCGGAGCACTGGTCCCGTCTCTCTCCTGTGTTCGCCACCTGAGAGGAGCGCCCCCGTGACCCGGTTACGGTCGGCAGCCATCGTCATGGCACTCGCCCTGCTCGCCTCCCTCGCCTCCATCCCCGCCCACGCGCTGGATGGCGTCCACCACAACCCGACCGGAATCGACGACCTCTACTCCAGCGAGCCCACCGAACGCGTCCCCCGCGATCCGATGGCCGGTGAGGCGGTGCAGATCAACGCGACGACCTGGCCGATCGAGTCCGGCCAGACGGTGTGGATCACCTGGACGAAGAACGGCGTGAACCAGACCCCCATCGGCGCCGCCTGGGACCACAACAGCGGCAACAACAGCTACTGGAGGATCAACCTCGGCACTTTCGCCCGGGGAGACAAGGTCTCCTACACGGTCAACGCCGACGTGAACGGAGGCGGGCAGAAGAGCACCGGCCCATTCGCGTTCACGGTCACCTCGTGGAGCACGGTGACGAACGTGACCGGGTTCGTGAACAACAGCACATCGGTGGATGTCACGACCGGTGACAGCGCGGGGAGCTTCACGCCGAAGATCCGCTTCGCCTTCCCCGCGCTCGACCGGTTCAGAACACAGATCGCTCCCAGCGGCTCAGGTCTCAATATTTCCGGCGTATCCGGATATACGGTGACGAACTCCGCGAGCACGTTGACGATCTCCACCAGCTCACTCGTCCTGAAGATCCAGAAGTCGCCGTACCGGCTGTCGGTCTACAAGGGCGACGGCACGACGCTGATAACCCGCCAGTACGATCCTGCCACGTTCCGGAACATCGGCTGGGCCAGTGACGGCGCCACCACGATCACGAAGATCGAGGACCACTTCATGTCGCCGGCCGGCGAGCGCTTCGAAGGCTTCGGCGAGCGCTACGACCGGCTCGACCAGCGCGGCACCGACGTGCACAATTACGTCTACAACCAATACCGGGACCAGGGCGCCACCCGGCGCACCTACCTGAGCGTGCCGTTCTTCCTGAACTCGGCCGGCTACGGCATCCACATTGCCGGCACCCGCTACGCGATCTTCAACCTCAACACGCACCTGAGCGACCTGGCCGGCTTCACCGTGGACACTGGCGGCGGGCTGGACTCGACGCTCGACTACCACTTCTTCGCCGGCACCCCGGCCGAGATCGTGGACGACTACACGGCGGTCACCGGTCGGCCGCAGCTGCCGCCGAAGTGGGCGTTCGGGGTGTGGATGTCCGCCAACGAGTGGAACACCCAGGCTGAGGTGAACGCCGAGCTCGCGAACGTGAACACGTACAAGATCCCGCACACCGCGATGGTGCTGGAGCAGTGGAGCGACGAGGCCACGTTCTACGTCTGGCACGGTGCCACGTACACGCCCACACCGGGCAGTGGCAAGCTGGCGTACGCGGATCTGGTCTTCCCGGCGGGCGGCGCGTGGCAGGACCCGAAGGCCATGGTCGCCAATGCCCACAACAAGGGGATCAAGATGATCCTCTGGCAGATCCCGGTGTTCAAGGAGAACTTCGACACGAACCCGCCGACCGCGCCGCAGCAGCACCTCAATGACAAGGCGTACGCGCAGGCTCAGGGATATGTCGCGAAGAACGCCACCAACGGTCCCTACCGGATCCCGACCGGCCAGTGGTTCGGCGACAGCATGGTCCCCGACTTCACCAGCACGGCCGCGACGAACTGGTGGATGAGCAAGCGTGACTACCTGATCGACGAGGTCGGCGTCGACGGGTTCAAGACCGACGGCAGCGAGGCCGTCTTCGGCAGAAGCGTGCAGTTCGCCGATGGCCGCAAGGGCGACGAGATGCACAACGCCTACCCCAACAGCTACACCGGCGCCTACAACTCCTACGTCAAGAGCAAGAGGCCGAACGGCACGATCTTCAGCCGGGCGGGCACGACGGGCGCCCAGACGAAGTCGATCTTCTGGGCGGGCGACCAGAACTCCAGTTTCCCCGCCTTCCAGGAGGCGGTCCGAGCCCAGCTCAGCGCCGGGCAGTCGGGCATACCGTACACGGCCTGGGACCTGGCGGGCTTCACCGGCTCCTTCCCCAGCGCCGAGCTCTACCTCCGCTCGGCGGCTCAGGCCACGTTCTCGCCCATCATGCAGTACCACTCGGAGAAGGCCGATCCCGGCACCTCCGAGGCCCGCACGCCGTGGAACGTGCAGGCACGCACCGGCGACACGAGTGTGGTGCCCACCTTCCGCAAGTTCGCCAATGTGCGGATGAACCTGATCCCGTACCTCTACACCGAGGCCAAGGCGAGCTCCACGACGGGCGCGCCGATGATGCGGGCCATGAGCTTCGCCTTCCCGGGCGACGCGACGGCGGCGGCGCAGGACCAGCAGTACATGTTCGGCGCCCAGCTCCTGGTGGCGCCGATCACCACTCAGGGCGCCACCTCCAAGAACGTCTACCTGCCTGCGGGGGAGTGGTACGACCTGTGGAACGGCGGCCGCTTCACCGGGCCCGGCACCAAGATCTACCACGCGGGTCTGGACACGATCCCCGTCTACGCCAGGTCGGGGGCGATCATCCCGCTCAACCTCAACGCCGACTACAAGCTCGGCGGCGAGATCGGCAACAGCGTGGACACGTACACGAACCTGACCTTCCGGATTTATCCGGCGGGATCCACGTCGTACGCCTACTTCGAGGACTCCGCGAACGCCACCCGCACGATCACCTCGGCCGAGAACTGGGCCGGTCACGCGGTGACCGTCACCGTGCCGGCGCTCACCACGACGAGCACGCTGCAGGTCGCGAGCACGAAGCCGGCGTCGGTGACCGGGGCGACCGCTCGGGCCGGCCTCGCCGACCTCAAGGCCGCGGCCGAGGGCTGGTGGTGGGACCCGGTTCAGCAGCTCACCCACGTCAAGCTGGCGAGCGCCGCCGCCAACCGGACGATCATGCTCAACGGCGTGGACAAGGCCGCCTACGAGGCCGAGTTCGCCACCGGCACCGGCACGTCCACCAACACCGACCACGCCGGATACACCGGCACCGGGTTCGCGGACGGCTTCGCCGGCTCCGGTGACGCGGTGACGTTCCAGGTCAGGGCCGACGCGGCGGGCAGCCATCAGCTGAAGTTCCGCTACTCCACCACGGCGGCCGCCACCCGGACCGTCTATGTGGACGGCGTCGCCGCGGACACGCTCTCGCTGCCCGCCCTCGCCAACTGGGACACCTGGGGCACGGCCGCGCTGACCACCTCGCTCACCGCGGGCGCCCACACCGTCAAGATCGCGTACGACACCTCGGACACCGGCGGGATCAACCTCGACAACCTGGTGGTGGCACGCCCATGAAACGAGCGCTCACCTTCCTGGCGATCCTGCTCCTGCCGCTGCTGGTGGCGCCGCCCGCGCGGGCGGCGGTACAGCGGGTGCAGTTCACCAGCGGCTCGACGTACCTGATCGTGGAGTTCCTGGACGACGACCTGGTGCACTTCGAACTCGCCGCCGGCACGTCGCCGGGGACCGGCTCGCCGGTCTTCACCACGCCGCAGGTGGCCAAGACCGACTACACGGGTCCCGCGAGCTTCACCCATTCGGGCAACACGCTTACCACGGGGGCGATGAAGGTCGAGGTCACGGCCGGCACGCTGTGCGTGAAAATCTCCGACCCCACTCGGCTGCTGTACGAGGCGTGCCCGCGCAACCTGGCCCAGGCGTGGAAGGGCCTGACGATCACCAAAGGCTCGATCCAGAACGCGTACGGGCTGGGTGAGCAGTTCTTCATGGGCGGCAGCGCCGACGGCGACTGGGTGGGCCGCAGCCGCACCCCGGGCGGCACGTACGGCAACGCCATGGTGTACGACACCGACAACGGCCCGGTGGGCAACGCCCAGATCCCGGTGCTGTTCGCGACCGGCCCTGCCAATCTCAACTACGGCCTCCTGCTCGACCACGTCTACAAGCAGGAGTGGAACCTGACCGGCGACCCGTGGACGGTCGACACCTGGGGCGACCAGCTCAGGTGGTACACGATGACCGGGCCCGACCTTCCCGACCTGCGCAAGGACTACATGGAGCTGACCGGCCGGCCGCTGGTGCCGCCGAAGAAGGCGTTCGGCATGTGGGTGTCGGAGTTCGGCTACGACAACTGGGCCGAGATCGACAACCGGCTTTCCGGGCTACGCGCGGCGAAGTTCCCGGTGGACGGCTTCGTGCTGGACCTGCCGTGGTTCGGCGGCGTGACGGCGGGCTCCGACGACACCAAGATGGGCAGCCTCGCCTGGGACACCACCGCCTTCCCCAACCCGTCGGCCACCATCGCCGGCTATCAGGCGAACGAAGGCATCGGCCTGATGACCATCGAAGAGTCCTACGTCGGCAAGAACCTGCCCGAACACGCCGACCTGGCCTCCCGCGGCTACCTCGTCCGGGCCGGCTGCGCGACCTGCGCGCCCACGTACCTCACCACCAACGACTGGTGGGGCCGGGGCGGCATGATCGACTGGACGCAGAACGCCGCCGGCGACTACTGGCACACGCTCAAGCGCAAGCCGCTGATCGACGCCGGGGTCCAGGGCCACTGGCTGGATCTCGGCGAGCCGGAGATGTACGACGCCGGCGACTGGACCTCCGGAGTCCTGCCCGGCAAGCACGCCCACGCCGACTATCACAACGTCTACAACCTCAAGTGGGCCGAAAGCATTGCCCGCGGGTACGCCTCCGGCACCAAGCGCCCGTTCATGCTGGCCCGCTCCGGCGCGGCGGGCATGCAGCGGCACGGCGTGGCCATGTGGTCGGCCGACATCGGTTCCAAGCTGACCGCGCTCGCCCAGCAGCAGAACGCGCACCTGCACATGTCGATGTCCGGCATCGACTACTACGGCTCCGACATCGGCGGCTTCCGAAGGGAGATGCTCAACTCGGACCTGAACGAGCTGTACACGCAGTGGTTCGCCAACGGCGCGTGGTTCGAGGTGCCGGTGCGCCCGCACACCGAGAACCTGTGCAACTGCGTGCAGACCTCACCGGACAAGATTGGGCACACCGCCAGCAACCTCGCCAATCTCCGCCAGCGCTACGAGCTGACGCCCTATTACTACTCGCTGGCCCACCGCGCCTACAGGTTCGGCGAGCCTGTCGTGCCGCCGCTCGCGTACTACTACCAGAACGATCCGAACGTGCGCGAGTCCGGCCACGAGAAGCTCATCGGCCGCGACCTGCTGGTCGGCGTCGTCGCGGGTGCCGGTGAGCGCGAGCGGGACATGTACCTCCCCGCCGGCACCTGGTACGACTACGCCACGGGCGAGAAGCTGACCAGCACCGGCCAGTGGTTCACCGACCGGCCGCTGTGGGTGAACGGCGCCTTCCGCCTGCCGGCCTTCGCCAGGGCGGGGGCGATCCTCCCCAAGATGTACGTGGACGACAAGACCATGAACGTCATGGGCAAGCGCACCGACGCCACCACCAGGAACGAGCTGGTCGCCCGGGTCTACCCCGACGCCGCCGCCACGAGCTTCACGCTCTACGAGGACGACGGCGCCTCGACCGGCTACCAGGCCGGAGCCGTGCGCACCACGCAGATCAGCCAGCAGCTGACTGGAAGCACGGCGACCGTCACGGTGGCCGCCTCCAGCGGCACCTACACGGGCGCGCCGAGCAGCAGGTCGAACGTCGTCGAGCTGGTCGCCGCCACCCAGGCCTCGGCCGTCACCCTGAACGGCGGTCCGCTGACCCAGCACGCCACCAAAGCCGCCTTCGACGCGGCCGCCAGCGGCTGGTACAACGCGGGCGGCAACCTCATCATGGCCAAGTCGGCGAGCACGGCCGTCACCACGGCCAAGACGTTCGCTTTCACGCTCGGCCAGGCTCCGGTGTCGGCCATGTTCAAGTGCGACAACGGCACCACCACGCCCGGCCAGTCCGTCTACGCCGTCGGGAGCGTGCCGCAGCTTGGCGCATGGTCGGTGGCCAGCGCGGTCAAGCTGTCGCCGACAAACTATCCGACCTGGACCGGCACCATCGGCAAGCTCCCACCCAACACCCAGATCGAATGGAAGTGCGTCAAACGGCAGGAAGCGAACTTCCCCGACACCGCTGACCAGTGGCAGCCGGGAGGTAACACCATCCTCACCACCCCGGCGAGCGGCAGCGGCGGCACCACGACCGGCACGTTCTGACCGCTGACCGGGGCTGCGCGCCGAGGACCAGCTGGCCGATGACCAGGAACTCAGCGACGACGCTCGGGAAGAACAGCGACTCACCCAGCGGCGGATCTTCCGCGAGCAGCAGGAGGAATCCCGCCCCCGGCTGCGCCCTCTGCTCCGCGACGCCTACGAGCGGGGAGCGACAAGCGACTGGAGTAATCTGCTGCGCCGTCCCCAGGAGCCAGAACTCGACCTGGAAGGCGACGAGGGGCTCCTCGAAGCGGCGACGCCGGAGACGTACCTGGCCGTCAGCCGCCACGGCCTGCCCCCAGCACGCGCCTGACTATTAGGCCTCGCACTCGATCAGGGGTGACCTCAGGTCAAGTGCCCGGAGTACGGGTTAGCTCCGGGGAGAGGCGGTCGGCGCTGCCGCGATGAGTCCCGACCGGGCATACCAGGGGCCGTCGATGTGCGGGGGCGCGTGCTACGGCGGGAGGCGCGCGGTGCGGTCATCGCGGTCGCCGGGCTGCTCATCGTGCCGGCCTCCGCGGCCCACGACCGGCGCCAGGCCCGGCCGACCCCGCAGGAGAGCTCCATCGCATAGCAGCCGAGCGCCACGAGGAATCGGATAAGGTGGCAACGTGCATTTGTACTTCCTCTGAGGACGACGACCTCGGCCGCCTGTTCCGCCCCTGATGACCGGGGCCTCTGGCGCCGCTGAGCGCAGCCATCGTCGTCACTCATCTCAGGTTCCCGTCTCCACTGTCGTGCCGAGGCGCGCGGGAGCCTGCTCTCGGAGGAAGCATGTCCAGCCCCCTTGCTCTATCAGCTCGCGCGCGGGCTCATCTCAACGCCACCGATCTGCATCTCGCCCGTGGCGGCCGGCCGGTTCTGACCGGCGTGGACCTGACGGTCTCCCCCGGCGACCGGCTCGGCGTGGTCGGCGAGAACGGCCGCGGGAAGACCACGCTGCTGCAAGTGCTCGCCGGAACCCTCATGCCCGACTCGGGCACGGTGCACCGGGCCGGCTCGATCGGCGTCGCCGACCAGGAGATCCCGATCGGCCTCGACCGTACGGTGGGCGATCTCATCGACGTCGAACTTGCCCAGGTACGCGCCGTCCTGGCCGCTTTCGAGGCGGCGAGCCTCGCACTCGTCGAGGAGCGTCCCGGTGTGGAGCAGGCCTACGCCGACGCGCTTGAGGCGGCGGAGGCCCTCGACGCGTGGGACGCCGACCGCCGCGTCGACCTGTCGCTCGCCGCCCTGGGCGCAGTGGACGACCGCACCCGTCCGCTGGGCGATCTGTCCGTGGGGCAGCGCTACCGGATCAGACTGGCCTGCCTGCTGGGCGCCGGGCACGATCTGCTGCTGCTGGACGAGCCCACCAACCACCTCGACGCCGGCGGCCTGGACCATCTGACCGCCGAACTGCGCGCACATCCCGGCGGGGTGGTGCTGGTCAGCCACGACCGAGCGTTGCTGGCCGACGTCGTCACCACGGTGCTGGATCTCGACCCGACCAGTGACGGGCGTCCCCGTGTCTACGGAGGCGGGTACACCGGCTACCGGGAAGGCAAGCACGCCGAACGGGAACGCTGGGAGAACACCTACCGGGACCAGCAGAGCGAGCGGCAGCGGCTCGCGCAGGACCTTTCCGCGGCGCAGAACCGGCTGTCCACCGGGTGGCGGCCGGAGAAGGGCACCGGCAAGCACACGCGCGCCACCCGGGCGCCCTCGCTGGTGCGTGCGGTGCACCGCCGGCAGGAGGAGCTCGAGGCGCACGTCGTCGACGTGCCCAAGCCGCCGACGCGGTTCCAGTTCCCGCACCTGGAGGCGCCGCAGGGGGTGACGCTCCTGCGGGCCGACGAGGTGACGGTGCGCGGCCGGATCGACGCGCCGCAGTCGGTGCACCTGCGCGCCGGTGACCGCCTGGTGATCACCGGTCCCAACGGCGCGGGCAAGTCCAGCCTGCTGTCCGTGCTCGCGGGCACGCTGACACCCGACACGGGAAGCGTCCAGCGCAAGCGCGGCGCGCGGGTGGGCCTGCTGGCGCAGGAGTCGTCGGCGCCGTCGCCGCGGCGTGCCTTTGAGGTGTACGACGCCGTCGTCGGCCGGCTCGCCAGCTCAGGCGAACTCGACGAGAACGCCGTTATCGGCCTCACCCAGCTGTGGCTGCTGCCCTCCGGCACCGCCCACAAGCCGGTGACCGAGCTGTCGGTCGGCCAGCAACGGCGGCTCGACCTGGCGGTGCTGCTGGCCGCCCGGCCCCAGGTGCTGCTGCTGGACGAGCCGACCAACCACCTGTCGATGACCCTGGTCGAGGAGCTGACGCAGGCGCTGGCCACGACGGAGGCCGCCGTCGTGCTGGCCACCCACGACCGGCAACTCCTGCGCGACACGGCGAACTGGCCCCGGCTCAGCCTCTGAGAAAGGATCGGGTGTGAGACCAACGACGGGCGCGCTCACCGTACTGCGGAAGGCCCCGGCAGGTACCGGGGCCTTCACGCCCCCTCTCAGGTGACGGAGTCGGGGTAGGCCGACAGCAGGACCTGCGTCCAGCCCTCGGTGTCCACCACGCCCTGCCCGTACAGGTCGTCGCCCTTGCCGTCGAGCGGATTCTCGTCGAGGTAGCGGTGCACCGCCCCCTCGGCGTTCCTGTGGCCGTAGTAGACACCGCCACCCGGCGACAGCAGGTGGTCGAACACCTGCCAGGTCGTGTCGCGCAGCTGGTATCGCTGCCACGACTCCGCACCATTGATCTTGTACGAGATCAACGCACCCGCCGACGTCGTACCCAGAATCCAGCTCGGACCCGTCGCGGTCAGCGTCTTCAGCGTGAACCCGGTCCCGATCAGCGTGTTACCCGTGATATCGGCCAGCGCCGGCTTGTCGGCCGTCAGTTTGTACCGGCGCAACGCACCATCGGCGATACCGAACAGGTAATTCGACCCGTCATACGCCAGCAGATCATGGGTCCAACCAGTCCCCAGCAACACCGGCGGCGAGAACGTGACCCCATCCTTTACCGAGATGACATCCACCCGATACAGGCGACCATCCGTACCATCCTCGGTCACCAGCAACGTGTTGTAATTCAACGTCGCCAGCGCCTTGGCCTTGAACCCCAGCGATACCGTCGACACCTCAGCACCCGCCGTCCGCTTCCCGGTCGCCGCATCGATCGCCGTGTACGTCAACTGGCCGTCGGACAAAACGCCGTACACCGAGGCCGTGCCCTTGGGGGACACCGTGCCGCAGTTGTGGCTTTCGACGTTGTCCCACTCCATGCCGTTGGCCTGGCCGTAGGTGACGCCGTTGAAGATCGGCTTGATCCGCTCGGAGCCGGCGTAGCCCCACGAGGCGTGGCCGTCGCCGTTGGAGTCGTAGGCGAGCTCGAAGTGCAGGTGGGGGTGGCCGTTAGCCAACGCCCCGGTCTTGCCGACCTTGCCGATCACCGTTCCCCGCTCCACCTTGTCCCCGGCTGAGACGGCACGGGACTGCAGGTGGATGTAGGTGGTGAAGTAGCCGCCGCCGTGATCGATCTGCACGACGTTGCCGCCGTTGTCGTGCCAGAAGGACCTGTCCACGGTCCCGCCGGCGGCTGCGAGCAGGGTGGCGCCTTCGGTCCCCTGCTGGTCGGGCTCCTTCACCATGTCGAGAGCGGGCGCGTGCCCCCAGCTGTTCAGCTGCCACTTCTGACCACACAGGAAGGGAAGCTGGAAGTCTGGTACGGCCAGCGCGGGG
Source organism: Nonomuraea sp. NPDC049400 (assembly GCF_044466425.1). Classification (NCBI taxonomy): domain Bacteria; kingdom Bacillati; phylum Actinomycetota; class Actinomycetes; order Streptosporangiales; family Streptosporangiaceae; genus Nonomuraea; species Nonomuraea sp. NPDC049400. The sequence goes on along the minus strand of NZ_JBITMP010000059.1, from coordinate 16,842 downwards.
CTCGCCAGCCCGACGATCCCGAGCGCGGCGGCGAACAGCGTGGCGATGAATCCGCGTAATAAAGCGGATCGAGGCATGAGATTCCTCCAGGAGGATTCCGACTGGATGGGAGATGAACAGGGAAGGCGATTTTCCGTGACGTCCGTTAAGACGTTGCTCGCCTTCCCGCTGACCTCTCGTGCGCGGATCGACCATAGGAGGCGACGGTATGGCGCGGGTATGTTTATCGGGTCGTCGCGTACTGCTCCAAAAAGGAGTAAACGTCTGCCTCGTCGACTCCGGGGAAAGAACCGGGTGGCACGTGGGAGTTGGCCTCGATTCGTCAGTGGGCTGTGTTGCGTGAGTGGCTCCGCAGCTTGCCCGTAATGTAATGTCCCCGATGCGGTTGGGGTGGGTCGTCGCATGTCGCTGCGGGGGCGCCGGGTTCCACGGGCCCGGGGCGGGGCTCCTTCCTGATCGTTGCGGCAAGGTCCGGCCCTCAGGCGAGGGCGGGCAGGTGGTAGAGCCGATAGCGCATGGTGTCCGGTTCGGCGTGCTCCAGGCCGTCCTGATCGTGCAGGATCAGTAGCCGGAGCCAGCAGTCCAGGTCGTGGCCGAGGTTGGCGGCCAGGATCCAGCCTCGGCCAGCCCTGGCTGGGCAGGTTGCGCAGGCCCATCGCCTTGCCGGCACGCACCCGGTCTTCAACCATGGCGTGCGCGCGGGCCACAGCCCGGCCACCTCGCGCACCACCGGTTCGGTCACCGTGAACAGTCCCGGCCCCTCTTCACGCGCCCAGCCGCGTTCAACCAGCCGCTTGAGCTTGGACCGCAGCCCCTCCCGCTTGGCGGCCTCATCCGGCAACCCCATCCCCACTGCGATCTGCCTGGCCCGCAACGCCCTACCGGCATCAACCATGATCTCCACCGCGTGCCGGTACGCGCGCGGCAACACCGCCACCTTCATGCCCGGCTGCCACGGCGGACCGTCACCACCCCAAGCGCCGGCGGCCGCACCTGCGCCACGTCGGCCACGTCGACGACCGCGGCGTCGCTTGCGGGACCGTGGACAACTTGAGCCGCCTCACCCAAGATCTCCTCAACGTCTCTCGCGTGATCACCAGCCGTGACAGCCGGCCCTGCTCGGCCTCCAACCGTGACTCCAACCCGGCGATCTGCTCCCGAAACTCCTCGATCCGCTGCCGGACCATAGCCTCCCGCCGCGGCCGTAGCCACCTGTGGGTAGACGAAGGCGCTGGAGGTGTGTCCCAGCGTTTCCTGGACCACCGCTGGGACGCGTCGTTTGTTGGCGCCGTTTGCCGAAATCGCGGTCCTGGGAAGGGATATCGTTGGTGGTCGCCCGCGCAGGGAGTACGACGCCCCGCGTGTGTTCATCCTCGGGACACGCCGGCGTGTACATTCCGGGCACGCCCGGAATTGGGTGTCCAGTAGGAACGCCACGGCCTTCGGACCGCCACCCCTTTGACGCGCAAGGACACCCCGAGTGATGGCAGTAAGCCGGCAGGAAATTGAGAAGCGGTTGTGGGATGCCGCCGACGAACTGCGCGTGGCGATCGGACATCTAGGGCGCGGACCCCTGGCTTCAGCCATGGGAGTAAGCCCTTCTGTCGAATCTTTGAGCGGTAGATAGATCAACTCCGTATATTGATCCGTGTGGCTGTGACCTTGCGCACGAACAGCAACATCGCCTTCCAGTGCGCCTTTCACGTGGTGTGGTGCCCCAAGTACCGCAGGCGAGTGCTGGGCGGACGGATCGAGACGCGACTGAAAGAGCTGATCCGGGAGGTGATCGCGGAGAAAGGCGCGTGGCTGGTGGAACTGGAGGTCATGTCCGACCACGTTCACCTGCTGGTCGAGGTGGACCCGCAGTTCGGGATCCACAAGTTGGTCAAGGCCATCAAGGGCCGCTCTTCCCGCGTCCTGCGTCAGGAGTTCCCGAGCTTGACGTCGAAACTTCCGACGCTGTGGACCAACTCTTACTTCGTGGCCACCGTGGGCGGGGCACCTGTGGATGTGGTCAAGCGGTACGTCGAGAACCAGAAGAACCGGTGATCGCGGATGCTGGCGGGACGTAAGTACCGCTTGGACCTTTCGCCTGGTCAGGCAGAGTTCGCTGAGCGGATCGGCGGCGTGTGCCGCAGTGTGTGGAACACCGCCCTGGAGCAGCGCCGCATCTACCGCCGTCGGGACGCGTGGATCGGTTACCACGAACAGGCCCGCCAGCTGGCTGAGGCCAAGGGCGAGTTCGCGTGGCTGGCAGAGGTGCCCGGCCATTGTCTTCAGCAGACGCTCATCGACCTGGACCAGGCTTGTAGCCGGCACGGGACGTGGAAGGTCGGCTGGAAGTCCAAGGCCAGGACGCGGCTGTCGTTCCGGTTCCCCGAGGGCGCCAAGATCGCCATCGAGCGGCTCAACCGGCGCTGGGCACGGGCGAAACTTCCCAAGCTCGGCTGGGTCCGCTTCCGCATCACCCGCCCGCTCGGCGGCAGGGTCAAGAACGCCACTGTCAGCCGGGACGGCGAGCACTGGTATGTCAGTTTCCTCGTCGAAGACGGCGTGGTCACGCCGGAGCGGCATGCCAGCCCGGGCAGCGCGGTCGGTATCGACCGAGGTGTGGCCAAGGTCGTCACTCGCTCGGACGGCATCTTCCATCATCAGGTGTTCGCCCGCGGGCGGGAGGTCGAACACGCCGCCACGCTCCAGCGTCGCCTGGCCCGCACTCGAAAGGGCTCGGCCCGGCGCAAGCACGCCGCCGCCAAACTTGGCAAGGCGCTGGCGAAGGTGCGGCGTCGCCGCGCTGACTTCGCCGCCAAGATCGCCCACACCCTGGCCACGAGTTTCGAGCTGATCGTGTTCGAGGCCCTGGCGACCACAAACATGACCGCCGGGGTGGCGCCCAAACCAGACCCCGAACAACCCGGCGCGTTCCTGCCCAACGGGGCCGCGAGCAAGTCCGGCCTGAACCGGTCCATCCTGGACAAAGGCTGGCACCGGATCGAGTTGGCCACCCGTAGCAAGGCCCGCTCCACGGGTACCCAAGTGATCACCGTGAACCCGGCGTACACCAGCCAGACGTGCAATGTGTGCACGGTGGTAGATCGGAAGTCCCGCCAGAGCCAAGCGGTCTTCCGGTGTACCTCGTGCGGACACACCGAGCATGCCGACGTGAACGCCGCCAAGAACATCCTCACCGCCGGGAGGGCGGAGCACGCACAACCCGGACCGGGTGCGCGGGCTGGGGCGCGCAAACCACGCAACCGTGTGGGCCGGAAGGTGAACCGCCAAGCAACAGCAGCTCAGGGCCACGCTACGGCGAGCCCCGAGCTGGCTGGAATCCCTCGACTTTAGTCGTGGGGAGCGCTTCAATCACCAAGGCCAGGAACCGCCACGTCCTCACCGACGCGGACATCGCCAAGGTCGTAACCGCCTACCACACGAGCTTCGACACAGACGGCAACCCGGTGGACCCTGATGGCGATGGCGGACTGGCCGCACGGTTCGTCACCATCACGGAGATCGTTGAGGCCGGGTACGACCTCAGCGTCGACCGGTACATCAAGCAGGCTGCCGCCGAGCCGGATGATCTGGACAGTCTCATCAATGCTTACAACCTCGCCCGTGCCGAGCGCCAGAAGACAGAAGTGCGGATGTTCGACGTCCTTACGGCCGCCGGAATCGATGGCTTCGATGAGTGACTGGCGGCAGACGACGATCGGTGAGCTGCTAATCCTTGAATACGGCAAGCCGCTTCCCGAAAAAGCCCGGGACGGCCAAGGATTCCCCGTTCACGGGAGCAACGGCATCGTCGGCTATCACTCTCAGTCGCTGGTGAAAGGACCTGGCGTCATCATTGGGCGGAAGGGGACCGGTTCTTCGGGGACCGTCACCTTCAGCGAGGGCGACTTTTCCCCCTCGACACCGCCTGCTACGTGTTGGCCAAGGACTCCACCCAGATAGGAATGGAGTTCGCCTACCACCTACTCGTCAATGCGAAGTTGACGGAGCTTGCCACCCAGACCGGAGCTCCTGATCTGACCCGCAGCCGGGTATACGAAGTGCGTGTTGCGGTGCCGTCGGTGCCGTTGCAGGAGCGGATCGTCGAGGTCATAGGTGCGGTCGACGACCAGATCACCGCGCTCGTGGTCGAGGCAGATAGCCTCCTCCGAGTCCGTGACGCTGCTCTGGACTACATGCTCTCCCGTGGCGCTGCGGGATGGCGGGCTGCTCCTCTGGCAAAAGTCGGAACGCTCACCCGCGGCCGCCGGTTTGTGAAGAGCGACTACGTGGAGTCCGGCCTGGGATGCATCCACTGCGGTCAGATCTACACGGACTACGGGGCGTCGGCTACGCGCACGATCACGCACCTGCCCGAGAGCTTCCGCGGCTCAATGCGCCTGGCACAACCCGGTGATGTCGTAATCGCCGGGACGAGCGAGAACGTCGAGGACGTCGGCAAGGCTGTTGCTTGGCTGGGTGATGATGATGTGGCTGTTCACGACGATTGCTTCATCTTCCGCCATGACCTTGATCCGAAGTTCGTCTCGTATTTCTTCGCCTCGCCCCTGTTTCAGCACCGGAAGCGTCGGTTCACGAGCGAGACCAAGATGGTTTGCATCTCCGCCGTGAACCTCGAGAAGATCATTATGCCCGTGCCCCCTCGTGATGATCAGGAGCGCATATCAGCGATGGCCGAGGCGGTGGATGCGCAGGTCGTCGCCCTCCGCGCCGAGGCGGAACGTCTTCGTCAGGCACGGGTGGCACTGCTCTCGGGGCTACTGGACCGCACCATCGACATCGAGACCGCCGAGTCAGAGGGCTGAGCCGCTCGGCGGTGCGCATCCTGGCACCTTGCTCACCCGGGCAAGCCTCGCCCGCCGGACGAGGGAAGGCGGGGACACCGCCACCGCACCTGCCCAGCTCAACATCCCCAGCGGCACCGCTGGCCGCCCACGGTGTCGACCTGACCACCCTCAGGAACGGCTACACCCTGGTCGTCCCGGATCGAGCGGTGGACATCAGGGCGTTCGAGCAGCGCTTCACCCGGGGAGCGAAAGCTCTGACTGCGGGCCGTCCGGAGGTGGCAGCCGGGCTGCTGCGCGAGGCGCTGGACATGTGGCACGGTCCGCCGGCGCCGGAGATCGACGTCGAAACCGTCCGCTGCGAGCGCCGCCGCCTGAACGCGATGCACCTGACCGCATTCGAGCTCTGTGTGGAGGCCGAGCTGCGGCTCGGCCTCCACAACTGGGTCATCCCGGAACTGGAGCGCCTCGTCGAGGCCCACCCTTTCCGTGAATCCCTATGGGAGATGCTGCTGTGGGCTCCGGCCGGGCGCGGCCGCCGCGCCGAAGCGCTCGCCGCCTACCGGCGCATGCGAGACATCCTCAGTACGGAACTCGGCATCGAACCGGCCGACTACCTACGCCGGCAGCACCAGGAGATGCTCCGAGGTGCGCCGCTCTAGCAACAGTTGTTGCAGACGATCACGTACTTCCCGCAGCTTCCGTCACAGCAGCGCGCCCGGAGTTTCGTTCCCCCGATGCATTTGTAGATGTCGTAGCACTCGACGGCCGCCGCGCTGTACTGGGGTACGGCCATCGCCAGAATCCGGTCGCTGAGCTTTCCTATCGCGTTTCTCATAATCCCTCGATTTCGCGTTCCACGGGAGTGCCCCTTGGCCGGGCCGGCCAAGGGGCACTCCCTTTACTTACCTAGGCGCACTGCTTTCTCCAGTAGGGCGAGCAGTCGCTCCTCCAGCACTTGAAGTAAGCGCAACAGATGCTGCCGGTACAGGTCGTGTGGTCGAGAATGCAACGTGCGGTGCAGGCGGCCTGCGCATCGCCGGCCGGTACGACGAAGGCGACGATCCGGTCCGCCAAGGCGGTGATGGATTTCACCTGTCCCACCTTTCTCCGACGAGTTATTCGCACATGGTGACCAGGCGATAGGTGCAGTCGGATCGATAGCACTTCATCTTGTAGCACCCGGTGTTCGGGTCGTAGCTGACCTGCACGCACCTCACGGTGCACGCCGCGTCAGCCTTGACCGTGGGAATCAACCGGTCGATGAGCTTGTCCAGCATTCTGTTTTCACCTCCTTTCTTGTCTCGGGTTCACTGGGCGCGGTATCACTGGGGGCTACCTCGTGATATCCGCGGGCTTGTAGGCGGAAGAGGCGGGCGTAGGTGCCGTCCGCCGCCATGAGTTCGTCGTGGCTTCCCCGCTCGGCGACGACCCCGTCCTTCAGGACGACGATCAGGTCGGCGTCCCGCACCGTGTTCAGCCGGTGGGAGATGAGCAGGCTGGTCTGGCCTGCGCGGTGGTGGCGCATCCGGGCGTGCACGTCGGCCTCGGCTTCGGGATCGAGACCCGAGCTCGGCTCGTCGAGGATCATCAGGTCCCGTCCGTCGCGGAGGAAGGCTCTGGCGAGGGCGGTTCGCTGCCACTGGCCGCCGGAGAGCACGACGCCGGTCGAGGAGTCCTCGCGGTCCTCCTCGCTGGCGAACATTCGGGTGAGCAGCGTGTCGTAGCCGCGGGGAAGGGCCGCCAGCAGCTCGTCCACGCCGGCTTTTCGCGCGGCGGCGCGGATCCGGTTCAGGTCGTCACGGGCACCGACGTCTCCCACGCCGACGTTGTCGCGGGCGGAGAAGTCGTAGGCCATGTGGTCCTGGAAGACGCCGCTGATCCGCTCCCGCAGCGCCTCCGGCCGGACATCGCGCAGGTCGGCTCCGTCCCAGAGGATCGCTCCCCGGCTCGGGTCGTAGAACCGGCAGAGCAGTTTGACGAGCGTGCTCTTGCCCGCGCCGTTGAGCCCGACCAGTGCCACGGCCGCGCCGTACGGGATGAACAGGTCGACGCCGCGCAAGATCCAGGGATGGTCGTCGCTGTAACGGAACCAGACGTCGCGCAGCTCGATCCCCCGGCGCAGCGGCGGCAGCGGAGCGGGGTCGGTCGGCACAACGAGGTCGGGCTCGGCCCTGATCACTGCCACGTAGTGCCCGAAGAGCCGCAGGTTGTGATCGGTGATCGCGATGCCGTTGACCAGGGTGTCCAGCCCGCCCTGGACGGCGACGACGGCGACGGTGAACATCGACACGTCACCGACGGTGAGCGTGCCCGTCCGGGCCGCGGCTATGGCCCAGACGAGCCCGCCTCCGGCCACCACGGCGGACAGCAGGGCGAGCGCCCCCTCCGCCGACAGCTCCTTGCGGTCCATCCGCCGCTTGCCCGCCTGAGCCGTTGACAGCTCGGCCATGAGGCGGCCGCGCAGGAATCCGCCCAGGTTGAAGAGCCTGATCTCCTTGGCCGCCTCGATCGTGCTGAGCAGGGTGCTGTAGAAGAGCTGCCGTCGTTCCGCGGGGCCGATCTCCCACATCAAGGTCGTGCGCCGGCGGGACAGCTTCAGCTGCGCGATGAGTGCCGGCACGGCGGCGCACAGCACGATCAGCGTCATGGCAGGACTGATCACCAGCACGGACCCGACGAAGCCGATCACAGTGACAGCGGAGCGGACCAGGCCGAATGCCTCGGTGACGATGCCGTCGGCCCTGGACGTTCCCTCCTGGGCAAGGCGCAGCCGGTCGAGGAAGCGTGGATCCTCGAAAGGCCGGAGACCGGGAAATCGTGCCGTGGCGGTGAAGAGCCGGTCCGTCGTGGTGACCGCAATGGCGCGGCCGATCTGGCCGCCGAGGTACCGCGAGGCGTGCGGCAGGGTCGCGGCGACGACGCCGGTACCGGCCAGCCCCGCGGCGAGGCCCAGCAGCTCCGACAGGGAGGCCGCCCCGGTGAGGCCGTCGATGACCAGCTTGGTCAGCCAGGCCACCGCGACCGGCGTCGTGGCCATGCCCAGCAGGGTGAACGCGTACCCGATCATGGGAACGGCAGCGCTGCTCCAGCTGCTGGCCGCCGCCTCACGCGCGGAGGCGGTCAGGCGCACCCCGTCAACGGCCATGCTGCGTCTCCAGCTTCTTGACGGTGACGGCATGGAGGTCGTCGGCGTGGAAGAAGCCGTGCTCGCGGGAGTCGAAGCTGGCCTCGGTGTTGTCACCGATCAGGACGAACCTGCCGGCCGGGACGACGTCGTCGGCGACGACTCTCCGTACCCGCTCCGGGACCGGATCGCCGGGCAGGGCGGCAACACGTTTGATCAGGAATTCGCTGCCGGTCGGGTGCGGGCTCGAGACGACGGCGATCTGCCCGTTGCGCAGCGCCGCCAGGTGCGTGCGCCGGGCCAGGAGCCGGTCTCCATGGGTCAGCGCCGGGGCCATGCTGTTGCCGCGGACGCGGATCACCATGTACGTCGCGCGCAGCCGTACGGCCAGCAGGGCCAGACCCGCGAGCCCGCACGCCGCGGCGAGGAACGCCCGCCTCACGACGCCTTGACCTCGGCGGGCATGGTGTGGCCGCTGCTGACGACCGTGTCGCCAGCGTCGATCGTGATGACCGTCGGGTACCCGTTGACCTTGAACGCCGTCTGAAGGGGGCCCAGGGGCGCCTCCGTGACGACACGTGCTACCTCCGCGAGCCGTTCGATGTCGGCTGCGGAGTCCTCGCCGGGGTCGGCGACGACCACGGCGAGCACGGCGTCCGACGTGCCGCGTGCCCGCTCCACGAAGAGCGGGAGCAGGTCCTTGCAGGGCTGGCAGCCCGGGGAGAAGAATCCGACCATCGCGGGTCCGCTCAGGAGCTCGTCGGAGATCGGCTCGCCGCTCGTGCTCGTGGCGGCGAACTGCGGGACCCTCGCACCGGGCGAGAGGCCTTCCACCGGCATCGACGGCGGCAAGCTCTGGCTGCGCAGGCGGCGGATCACACCGACGGTCAGCAGCAAGTTCACCAGGCCCAGCAGACCGACCAGCACGACCACGGCGACCAGGTACTGCATCACGCCCTCCCCGTTCTGTCCATGAACAACTCGGTGATGTCGTCAAAATCGATGAGCACGGCCGCCCCGCCGGCCCGGCTGGCATCGCCACCGCCAGCGCCGCGACCGGCGGCCCGCTCGTGAACGTCAGTGCCATCTCGCCGAGCGCCACCACGAGCGACAGCAGGGCGTTCCGCATCAGGTGCACCCAGCCGAGCGAGACCACGGACGGGCCGGAGCAGCGGCAGGACACTCACGTGCCCCGCCGGGCGGTCACAGCGATCATCAGACTGAATGCGCCGAGCATGATCCGGCTGAGGACCAGCCCTGGTTCCCGGGATCGCCATGAGCGCAGCCGTCGCCGCCTCACTTTTCGCGACCACGCCACCCACCGGAAGGCGCAGCCTTTCCGGCACCATCACCAGGATGGACGCGAACGGGCGGAGCTCCGCGCTGCTGCGCAGCTTGGTGAACGCGGCAACGGCGAACACTGCCCCGATCAGGACCGGGCACGTGACGAGCAGGAGATCCACGATCTGGATATTTCGTGATCCCGCTAGCCCGGCCCTCGCGCGCCGCTAGCCGGACCGGAATCAGGCCTGTGGGGCTCAATAACGGGATTCGGCGTCTGACCTGCCGGTTCTTCTCTGTGGTTTCAGCCGGCGATTTGGTACGCGTTGATGAGGCCGCCGAGGGCGGCTCTGCGGTGGACTCGGCGGTTCGCCAGGTCGATGGGGGATGGCAGTCCGGTTTCGGTTTGCCTGGGGACAACTGTTCGATGCTGCGGTGGGGTCGGGCCGCGTTGTAGTGCTCCAGGTAGCGGCCCGAAGCCCTCGGCACCTGCACATGAGTCTTCGCCAATAGAGAGGAGTTGCTGACCTTCGCATGCCAGGGCTACCGGTCGGTAAGCAAGCCGTACTTGAAGGACCCACCCGGACACTCCACGGGTGAGGCTAAATGTCGGTGCCCGTTGATAACTATGGCCCGTCACGTTGACCGCACCAGCAGGCGGCGGCCGGGCACGACGGCTACTGGCAGTCGTACGGGTTCGGCGAGCTGAGTGAGACCGCTCGCACGCGGCGTGACGCGCTGGCCCGGCTGCTGCCCCGGCTGAAGATCGCCGACCGGGTGGAGCTGACCGACCGGTTCCTGCGCGTGCGCGGGCAACTGCGTACCTATCGGATTCATCTGGGGTCGGGCAACATCCTGATGGAGCCGAACGATGCCTACCTGTGCATCGTCCCCGGCCGCGACCGCTCCGCCTCATCGGTGCTCCTGCCGTTCGAGGAGGACGGCGGAATGTTGTCGGTCATCTTGTCGAAGGCGTTCCTGCTGGCGGACGACACCGGATCAGCGATCCCAGCATCACCCGCCAGCTCGTCGCTACCTAGGCCCGATGCCACCTCGTGGTGTTCGGCGCGGCGTGGTGCGGGCGTCGAACGTGCCCTGCAAAACGACGACACAGGCTCGCACGACCAGTACGGACGTCGGTGGAGTCTCTGGGCGGCGATCTTTCAGCTGTGTGTCATTGCTGATGGAGATCGCTGAGGAAGGTGCGGATACCGTCGGCCTCGGGGACGTCGAGGGCGGTGTACAGGTCGAGGGCCTGTAGGGCGTGGTCGCGGGCGAGGTCGATACGGCCGAGGTCGCGGTGGACGTGCGCCAGGCCGTCGTGGGCGCGGGCCTGCTCGGGGCGGTAGCTCACCTCGCGGGCGATGGTCAGCGCGGCGTCGTGGTCGGCTACGGCCTGGGCGAGGTCGCCCATGGATCGGGCGGCTTCCGCCAGGGCGTTGAGCGATTCGGCCTCGTCCCCGGGGAAACCGTGTCTGCGGCACAGGTGCAAGGCGTCGCGGTGATGGCGGCGGGCCTGGTCGTAGCGGCCTTCCCGCTGGTACACCAGCCCGAGGTTGTTCAGGACGATGGTTTCGCCAATGCGGGATCCGGTCTCGCGATAGACGTGCAGGGCCCGGCGATGGTGGTCGTGGGCTTCCGCGTATCGTCCTTGGCGCTCTTGGACGGTTCCGAGGTTGGTCAGCGAGCTGGCTTCGCCCGCGCGGTCGCCGGACTCGCGGAAGAGGACGAGGGACTGTCGAAAGTGGTCGTAGGCCTGGTCGTATTCTCGCTGCCGCTTGTAGACGTTGCCGAGGTTGTGCAGTGCGCGGGCTTCGATTCCCTGGTCGCCGATGTCGCGAGAAAGGGCCAGGGCGTGCGAGTAGTGCTCGGCTGCCTGGTCGGTGTCGCCCTGCCACCAGTAGAGCGCCTCGCCGAGGTCGAGGAGCGTGCGTGCTTCTGCGGCTGTGTCGCCGCTTCGCCGGTTTGTCTGGAGTGCCAGGCCGTAGAGGGCCAGTGCGTCTGCGTGGTGGGCGTGGCGAAGCAGGTAATGATGCAAGGCGCCCGCCAGGTGGCTGGTGTGGGTGAGCCAGCCGTTGTCGGCGGCGTGCCGGCCGACCGCGATGAGGTTCGCGCGCTCGGTGTCCAGCCATCTGACCGCCTCGCCCTCGTCCTGCGGAGACGAGGTCGCTGGGAGGCGTGGCCTGCGGTTCTTGCTCTCGGGGTAGAGGTGGTCGACGGCCGTGCTCGCGGTGTGGAGATAGTGGTCGAACAGCCGGCCGAGGGCCTCCCGCTGGGCGCTTGGGGGTTCTTGGGCGGCTGCGGTGGCCAGGGCGTGTTCACGCAGCAGGTCGTGAAAGGTGTAGCGGCCGGGCTGGTACTGGGCCAGGACGTGGGCGTCCAGAAGGTCTTCCATGAGCATCTCGGCCCGCTCGAGTGGAAGATCGGCCAGCGCGGCGGCCGCGTCGGGACCGATGTCACGGCCCGGCTGCAGCCCCAGAAGCCGGAACATGCGTTGCTGATCGGGATCCAGCTGCTGATAGGACAGGGTGAACGCGGCCGCCACGCCTCTTTCCGAGGTGGCCAGCTCGGAAAGCCTGCGGCGTTGGTCGCGGAGCCGGTCGGCCAGGTATTCGACGGTCCAGCGGGGGCGATGGTGCAGGCGGGCGGCGGCGATGCGGACGGCCAGTGGCAGGAAACCGCACAACTGCAGCACGTCGAGGACCGCGACCGGTTCGGCGGCCGCCCGCTCGCCCACGATCGCCGTGAACAACTCCACGGCGTCCGCGGCAGGCAGCACATCCATGGACAGGGCGTGCGCCCCGTCCAAGTCGGTCAACCGTCGGCGACTGGTGATCAGGATGAGGGCGCTGGAGGTGCCGGGCAGCAACGGCCGCACATGATCGGCGCCGAGGGCGTTGTCCAGCACGGCCAGCACTCGACGGCCGGACAGTTCGGACCGCCACACCGCGGCGCGATCGGCGACCGACGCCGGGATGCGTTCCGCCGGCACGCCGAGCTGCCCCAGGAGGACCTCCAGCGCGGTGCCGGCATCGAGCGGCGCCTGACCGGCGGTGTGTGCCTGCAGGTCGACGAAGAGTTGCCCGTCAGGGAAGTGGTCCGCGAGGAGGTGTCCCGCATGGACCGCGAGCGCCGTTTTGCCGATCCCGGCCATCCCGTCGATCGCCGAGATCGTCACGACTCCACCGTTGCTGCTCGTCCACGAGCGGGCGAGCCTGTCGAGCTCGCCTTCTCGTCCGGTGAAATCCGGGACGTCGTAGGGCAGGAAGTTCACCCGCTGCGACTTCGTCGGCGCGGCGGCCGGCGCCCGCAGGCCGGGGTCGTCACGCAGGATGGCCTGTTCGAGCTTGCTGAACGCGTGGCCGGGGTCCAGCCCCTGCTGTTCGGCAAGGGCCGCCCGGAACGTTCTTGCCACGTGCAACGCGTCGGGTTGGCGTCCGGCGCGGTGCAGGGCGAGCATCAGCTGGCCGCAGAGCCGTTCCCGCAGCGGATTGGCCGCCACGTGGACGGTCAGTTCGTCGATGAGGTCGTCCTGGTGGCCCAGTGACAGCTCTAATTCGGCCAGGCGTTCAATGGCGGTCAGTCGCTGCCCGTTCAGTCGTGCTCGGGCGCTCTGGACGTAATCGGCGGTGATGTCGGCCAACGGCTCTCCCCGCCACAGCGCCAGCGCGGCACGGATCTGGTCCGCGGTGTCCTGCGGGTCGCCGGAGGTGGCCTGTGCCTTGGCGATCAGATTGGCGAACTCGTCCAGATCAAGTTGGCCGGGCTCGGGGGTGATCATGTACCCGGCCGGATGGGTGGCCAGCATCTGGTCGGCTCCCGATTCGCGCAGTATCCGGCGGATCGCGGCGATCGTGGTTTGGATCTGCGCGCGGGCGGAATCCGGCGGCAGTGGCCCCCACATCGCGTCAATCAGCCGATCCGTACTGATCACGACCCCGGCGTGCAGCAACAGATAGGCGAGCACCGCCCGATGCCGGGGTGCCAGCCTGGGCGGCTGGGGACCGGGAGCCACGGCCTCCACCGGGCCGAGGACCGTGAACCGCATGCCGTCACTCCTAAGGCCGCCAGCGCTTGCATCGAGAACGCATCGGAAATCTATCAAGGCCTAACTGCAGGATTGCCGGCATGCACATCGTTGATCCGGAGATCGCCACCGGTGAGGCCGCACTACTGTTCACCGCCACGCACAAGGCCCTCGGGGTCATCCCCAACCTGGCCAAGGTGATGGCCAACAATCTGGCCGTGTTAAAGGGGTACCTGGGCGTCGTCGGCATCCTGGGCGCGGAGGGAACCCTGCCGGCGGACTTGCTCGAGCGCATCGCTTTGCTGGTGGCGCAGGAGAACAAGTCTGACTACTGCCTGTCGGTGCACTCGTTCCGCGGAACCAAGGTGGCCGGGCTGACCGTGGTCGAGGCCGGCCGCGCGAGGAGGGGCGAAGCTGGCGACCCCTGGGCTGCCGCGGTCTTGGGATTGGCCTCCGCCGTGCTCCGAAACCGCGGGGCTGTTTCCGACGATCAGCTGGCCATGGTCCGGCACGCCGGTCTGTCCGACGGGCAGATCGTCGAGGTCATCGCCCACGTGGCACTCAATGTGTTCACCAACTACCTCGCCGAGACGGCCCGCGTTGACATCGACTGGCCGCTCGTGCGCCACACCGACTGAAGGAAGCGATGACACAAGTCATGACCGGCGTCCAAGGCATCCCATCAAGGAGTTTCGCATGACCCGGATTGTCCCTATGCCTCGGGTTTCGGCCGAGAATGCCACCGCCTGGCATGCGGTTGTAGTCGCCTCGCTCGCCAGTGATCTGCCTGATGAGCCCCGGCCCACGTCCAAGCAGGTCCATGCCCAGCTCACTGCCGGCGGGCTGGACAGCCGCCGACTGTTCTGGCTGGCCACCGAGACCGGCGGCGCGGTGGTCGGTGTGGCCGGGCTGCGGCTGTTCACCTCGCCCGGCCAAGATCACCTGGCGGAACTGGAGTTGCACGTCGACCCGGACCGGCGCCGCTCGGGGGTCGGCTCGCAACTGCTGGCCACAGCCGTGTTGGCAGCAGAGGTGGAGCAGCGCCGCAGCCTGATCACCGCTGCGGCCAGCGGGGGGCCGGGTGAGGCTTTCTGCGCCGCGCGCGGCTTCCGCCGGGTGCTGACGCTGGACCATCTGCTGCTCGACGTCGCGCAGGCCGACGATGCCGAGGCCGACATCGAGCATCCCGGCTACGAGCTGGTCGGTTGGACCGGCACGGTTCCCGACGAACTGGCCGAAGCCTTCGCCGCGGCCAAGAACGCGATGAACGACATGCCCACCGGCGACATGGACTACGGCAACCAGACCTGGACCGCCGACCGGGTCCGTGCCATGGCCAAAGTGCTGGCCGACCGCGGCGATCTGCTGCTGACGACCGCCGCGCTCGGCAAGGGGGAGATGGCCGGATACACCGAGCTCGTCATCCGGGCCGGGGAGACCCGCCGGGCACTGCAGTACGACACCGCCGTGGTGCCCGCGCACCGCGGCCACGGGCTGGGGCTGTGGGTCAAGGCCGCAATGGTCCGCAGGCTGCGTGCCGAGCACCCCGGCATCGTCGAGATCGAGACCGACAACGCCCAGGACAACACCCACATGCTCGCCGTCAACCGGCGGCTGGGCTTGCGCTTCCACCGCCGCACCCACGAATTTCAGCTCGACCTGCCCACCACCTGACCACTTCGCAAGGAGAGCCTCCGCATGTCCCTCACTCTTACCGATCAGGACAAGCTCACCCTACGGACCGCCGCGTACGGCGCCGTGTCACTTCTGGCCGCTGCTGGTGCCGCCGGTGGCTCGCCGCACCGGATCGCCACCGACGGGTCCGTCGCCCTGGCCTCCGCGACCGGCCCGATCGGGCACGTGCTCGCCGACAAGACAAAGGGCGTGAACCTGAACGGCAAGTCCGTCGCCGAACTCGCCGACCAGGTGCTGCCTGCGCTGACTGAAGCCATGGGCCTGCTCAGGAAGCAGGCTCCGGCAGAGGCCGACAACTTCCGCAGCACCGTCATCCTCGCCGTCGAAGCAGCCATCCAGCGGGGCGAGCCCAGCCCCACCCTGGCTGACATGACCCACAAGATCACCGGAGCCCTCGACGCCGCCTGACGGGATGTCCGCCTTGCGCTGCTACAGCTTTGCCCTCGCCGCTGACCAGGCGGTGTCGTGTCAGCGGCCGCGTCAGGACGGCAACGGCCCGATATCAGCGCGGTCGGCGATGGTAACTGCCATGCGCGGTTCAGCCATGGACACCCCGGTGCGTCGCTCATCGAAGCCATGAGCGCCAGGCCAGGGCAGGTCTCGCAAGATCGAACACTGTATGTAAGGAGATTCATGATGGGAACTGACAACAGCGGCTTCTCCGAGGCAGGGCTGCGCAGGCTGCGCGAGGTGCTGGCGCGGCATGTCGAGTCCGGGAGGATTCCCGGGCTGGTGGCCCTGGTCGGCCGGGGCGAGGAGACGCACGTCGAGGCGATCGGGACGATGCGTCATGACGGTGGCGCGCCGATGCGCCGGGACACGATCTTCCGGATGGCCTCCACGTCCAAGCCGGTCACGATGGCGGCGGCGATGGTCCTGCTGGATGAGTGCAGGCTGCGGCTGGACGACCCGGTCGATGAGTGGCTGCCCGAACTCGCCGACAGGCAGGTACTGGCGAGGGCCGACGGCCCGCTGGAGGACACCGTGCCGGCGCGGCGGCCGATCACCGTACGGGACCTGCTGACCTCCACGTTCGGGCTCGGCGTGGACCTGACGTTGATGGGCTCCCCGATCATGGCCGCGGTTCTGGAGCGGGCCAACTACAGCGGGGGAACGGGGCCGGCGCCCGAGCCGGATGAGTGGATGCGCCGCCTTGGCGAGCTGCCGCTGTCGTACCAGCCCGGAGAGCGGTGGCAGTACGAGCTCAGCCACGATGTCCTGGCCGTGCTGGTCGCCAGGGTCACGGGCCAGTCGTTCGAGAAGTTCTTGCGCGATCGCATCTTCGATCCGCTGGGCATGAAGGACACCGGGTTCCACGTGCCCACTGGCGAGATCGACCGGCTGCCGCCCAGCTACGCCCCCGACCCGCAGACCGGGGAATTCCACGTGTGGGACGAGGCCGCGACCGGGCGCTTCAGCCGGCCTCCGGCCTTCCAGCATGGCGGCGGCGGGCTGGTCTCCACCGTCGACGACTACCACGCCTACTTCCGGATGCTGCTCAATGGCGGGATGCACGGGAGCGAACGGATCCTGTCCCGGCCCGCCGTCGAGCTGATGACCACCAACCGTCTCACGCCCGAGCAGAACGCCGCCCGCAACGACCTGGCCAAGAACAACGTCCACCTGTCGTTCGGCCAAGGGCAGCAGGGTGGCTGGGGCTTCGGGATGGCGGTGCGCACCTACCGCGGCGACTACGCGTCGGTCGGCCAGTTCGGCTGGGACGGCGGAACCGGGACCACGGCCTACGCCGACCCGGACAAGCAACTCACCGGAATCCTGCTCACCCAGGTCGGGCTGTCAACCCCGGATCCGGCGCGGCTGATCCACGACTTCTGGACCACCCTCTACCAGGCCATCGACTCTTAATCCGATTGTCAAGCAGCGATGGTGAGGGGAGGTGTGGGTTGATAAGTCCG
>NZ_JBITMP010000058.1:0-69684 GCF_044466425.1 Nonomuraea sp. NPDC049400 | reverse complement strand
AGCATGGAGCGCAGGGTTTGCTCGCATACGGCGAGATATTGGCCGTAGTGGTCGAACTCAAATGACGGATAGGACGCCGTCATGGTGGCCAGGTCAAGCTCGTCCAGGAGCAATGCCATACCGATGACATCGCCCCGGCGGGTCTTCCGCCTTCGCTTCTTTCCCATGCGGGGACAGTAGTAAGGGCAACTCGGCCGCATGCCCCCCGAACCGCATTCTGTGGACAAGGCGGTCCGGCGCGCCCGGCGTCCAGCACTGGTCTTCCACGTAACCCCGGGCCAGCGGTCCCCGCCGTAACTCGGCATCCAGCCGCGCCCACTGCCGGACCGACAGCTTCTCCTTCGACACCGGCCCTATGGACAGCAACGCCGATGTGCCACCCTCTTGCCAGGCCTTCCGTCAGCGGGTCACCGACCGCTCATGCACCCGTAACCGTGCGGCGACCGTCCTGGTCGACTCTCCGGCTTCGAACCACTCGGCCGCCTGCAAACCGTACACACTCCCGCCGCTCCTGCTCCGCGGGTGTGTACTCACCTCTTTGCCCGTACCGCATGCTCCGTCGCGCGGCCGGGTCGTCACGGTCGGCTCGGTCGGGAGCTGGATCACCCTGCCCTTCGGCGGCCCGCTCTGCTCGTCCAAGCACGCCATCCGCTCACTCAACGACGCCCTGCGCATGGAGCTCAAGCCGTACGGCGTGGCGGCCGTCCTCATCGAACCCGGCTCCATCCACACCGACGCCGTCGACAAGCTCGAAGACGAAGTCGAGCCCCGCCTGGCCTCACTCGGCGAGGAAGGGCGGCGGCTGTACGGCCAGGCGTACCGCACCATGACCACCGCCGGCCTCAAGGAAGAGCGCACCGGATCCAGCCCCGACGTCGTCGCTCGCGCCGTCCTGCACGCCCTCACCGCGCGCAAGCCGCGCTCCCGCTACCCCGTCGGCAAGAAATCCCGCCTGATGCGCACCATGGGGCGCATCGTCCCCCAATACACCCTCGACGCCGTGCGCATGCGCGCGCTCGGCCTGTCCTGAACGGAGTCCACCACCATGACCCAGCTCTCCGGCGCCGAAGCCCTGACCGCGCTCGACCCCGTCTTCGCCCAGTGCGCCGTGGGCGCGGGCCACAACCTCTGGGGCCTGCCCCACCTGACCATGCGCGAGAAGGCGTTCGTCTGCCTGACCGCCGACCTGTGCCACCCCCACCTCGGCCAGCCCCTGGCCATGCACCTGCGGATGGCCCTGGACCACGGGGCCGACGCCGAGGCGATCCGCGAGCTCTACCGGCATCTGGCCCCCTATGTCGGCTATCCGATCGTGGTCACCGCGTTCCAGCGCCTGACCGAGCTCGGCCTGCCGGAGGCGCGGGACGACAAGCCCGTCGAGCCGACGCCGCTGGCCGGGCCGCTCGCGCGAGCCGTACATGCCCTGGAGGACGTGGACCCGGGCCTGGCCGCCTTCACCGAAAACCAACTGGCCCAGCGCTGGGCGCGCCCGCACCTCAGCGTCCGGGAGCGGGCCATCGCCTGCCTGGTGGTGGACGTCTTCTACCAGACGCTCGGGGAATCCCTGCACCTGCACGCCGAGCTCGCCAAATCGGCCGGCGCCACCGACGACACCCTGCGCGACCTGCTCCGCGGCGTCGCCGAATTCGGCCTCCCGAGAGCCTGGGCCGCCGCCCGAGCCCTGCACCTTTAGCCACATCAGGGGCATGAGCGCCGGTGGCGGCCCGGCCGGGATGATGCTCGGCCTGCCGCCGGCCCGCAAGGGCGTCGCGGTCGCCGTCCCGCGCGACGGGCCGGTGCCGGAACGCCTGCCGCGTGCCGTCCAGAAAAGGCGCGAACCGCCGATGACGGCGACAGCCAAGCCGGCACGACCCCGGTACACGCTGGTGCGACGGTCTCCCGGACCCGCTGACGCGGCGGGCCCCAAGCACCAGCGAGCTGCTGGAAGGCACCGCGCTCGCCTGAACGTTCGTGCCGCCGCCTTCATGCCGATCGGCGTCTGGGGCTGAATCGAGCGCGCATCATCAGCGGATACCGGGCCGTTCGGCAAGAGCCCGCATTTCGATTCGGCGAGCCGTAACGAGCCGTAAACGTCCGTAAGAAGCCCGCAATCTCCCAAGGACGAGGCCCATGGCATGATCTGTACGCGCTGCCGCGGAGCGTGATCGGTTCCGGCCTCACGAGTGGAGAGGACAGTCCATGCGCCGCTACATCACGGAGTTCATCGGAACGTTCTTCTTAGTCCTCACGATCGGCGCCACGGTCTTGGCGAAGACGCCCCTGGCGCCCGTGGCCATCGGCGCGATCCTGATGGTCATGGTGTACGCCGGAGGACATGTCTCCGGCGCCCACTACAACCCGGCCGTGACCTTGGCCGTGCTGCTCCGCGGCCGGATCAGCCTGGCCGACGCCGTCCCGTACTGGATCGCCCAGCTGGCCGGAGGCGTCATCGCCGCGCTCACCGCCACCTACATCGTCAATCCCGGCAGCGTGCCACCGCTGTCACCCTCAGGCCGAGAGCTGGGGGTCGCGCTGCTGGCCGAGGCGCTGTTCACGTTCGCGCTCGCGTACGTAGTGCTGAACGCGGCCACCAGCCGCGACCATCCGGGCAACAGCTTCTACGGCCTGGCCATCGGATTCACCGTCGCGGCCGGCGCGTTCGCGGTCGGCGGCATCTCCGGCGGGGCCTTCAACCCGGCCGTCGCCGTCGGCGCCGCCTCCATGGGACTGTTCGCCTGGTCCAAGATCTGGATCTGGCTCCTGGCCGACCTGGCGGGCGGCGCCCTGGCCGGCGTGGCCTTCCTCGCGCTCAACCCCGAGGAACGCACCCCGCTGGAGCCCTCCGCAACCTGACCCCCCGCAGCCGACCCTGGAGCCGACATGATCAGCGCACGCGAAACCGTCGTGCGAGCGGGCGTCGATGTGACCATCCTGATCGACCGGCTCACCTCCGCCGCCACGGCGGAGCTGAGCACCGTCTACCGCTACACGATCCTGACCGTTCATCCGCTCGGTTTCGCCGATGAGGGACTACGCCAGATCCTCAAAGACATCCGCGATGAGGATCGTCGCCATTTCGACGCGCTCGTCAGCCGCATCTACGAGCTGGACGGAAGGCTCCCCGAGGACATCCGGCAGTTCCTGGAAGGCGGGCCCGCACGGCCGGAGGACGGCTCCGCCGACACGGCGGATCCGGCCACGGCGCTGCTCGAAGAGGTACGACGCGCCGTCCACCCTTATGGCGGCCTGTGCGACCTCACCGCAGGCAGAGATCAACGCACTCATCTCCTGGCCCGGGCGATCCGCAACGAGAAGATCGAACACGTGGGGTGGATGGAAGAGTTCTTCGGCACAGGACCGCCTGGGCGCTTCCAACGCGGCTTCCGCGGCCGCTCCCCCTTCCTCGCCCGTCTGCCCGCCGCTCCCGAGGGGACCGAACCACCCGCGTGACCCCGTCTCCTGATGATCTCTATCAGGTTCGCCTGGAGCGTCGCGAGGTGCTGTACGGACGCGCCACCGGCCGCTGAGTGGGACGCGGGAGAAGTGTGCGACACAGCCCGACCGTGGCAACCGCTCGGGGCAGAACGCCGGGGAGGCTCAGTCCAGGCGACGTAGCTGGACCGCGGTGACCTCGGCGCCGCGTTCCCAGAACAGGCACACGACCTTGTCCAGCGCCACATCTGGATCGAAGTGCTTGACGTCCGGCATCCACGACCTCCCATCTTGGAACGAACAGTCCAAGATTGGAGTCGCAGACATGAGAAGCAACCCCATATGCGCGAGCAAGGGCGCGGTCGACGCCGGCCGACGAGGCAACGGATCCGCAACTGGCAGCGGACCACAAGAGGAGCCGCGTGATGTGTCGAGCGGAACCGGTCATCGGTCCGCATTCGCCCCTCCGTAAGGAGTCCGTAATGACCATGGACGTCCCTTGGTGGGCGAAGGCGATCTACGCTCCATGCGCGGAACTGGATCATCGGTGTGTCAAGGAAGGAGAGGCAGATGGCGGGACGGAAACGCGTGGCCGTCGGCTTGGCTGTGACAGCTCTCATCATGCTGACGCCCGGCAGGGCCGTCGCCGGAACGCCGGGCTGGGAGACGCTTCCCACCCCGGATCCAGGCACCGGGCACAATGTCTTCTTGGACGTGTCCGGCACCTCCGGCAGTGATGTCTGGGCGGTCGGGCAGTACGAGGTCAAGCCGCATGTGCCCCGCCATGCGCTGGCCGCGCACTGGGATGGCGCCACATGGCGCAACGTCGAGGTCCCGATGCCCGCGGGAAAGAACGATGTGGACCTGGCCGGGGTCGCCGCGATCGCGCCGGACGACGTGTGGGCGGTGGGCACCGCCGGCACGACGAACGACCTGCGCATCGCCACCCTGATCACCCACTGGGACGGCGCCTCCTGGAAGATCGTCCCGAGCCCGAACGTGGGCGACGAGAACACGCCCAACCATCTGACCGCGGTCACCGCCGCCGGGCCGGACGACGTGTGGGCGGTCGGCTACGCCCATCAGAACGCCGTGAGCAGGCCCATCGCCCAGCACTGGGACGGCCGCTCGTGGACGCTGGTGCCGCTGCCCTCCCCGGGAGCAGGTCACAGCGTGCTGTCGGGGGTGGCCGCGCGGGCCTCCGACGATGTATGGGCGGTCGGGTACGCGCCCAGCCGCACCACCGGCCACCAGATCGAGCCGTACGTCGTGCACTTCGACGGCCGCGCGTGGACCCGCGTGGACACCCCGAACGGCGGCGCCAACGGCACCTGGCTGACCGATGTGGCGGTCGGCCCGTCCGGCCAGGTCTACGCCGTCGGCGACTGGCGCTGGCGCACCTGGGCAGGCAGCCTGACCGCCAAGGCAGCGGTCATGCGCTACGACGGCACCCGATGGGACTACGTCAACGTGCCCTCGTTCGACATCGAGGGCACCAGTGTGGGGGATGTCGCCATCGCCCCGGACGGCGAGGTATGGCTGACCGGCTCCAGCCGCACCGGCGAGAATTTCGCCCGCCTGTCGGGCGGCACGTGGCAGCTCATCGCGGGCGCGGACCCGTCGGTCTGGGCGGGACCGGCTCATGAAGGGCTGACGATCGCCGGGGACCGGGTCTGGATGGTCGGCTCTTATGTGCCTTCGAACGACAACGTCAACTCGCGCACCTACGCCGAACGGTCACCGGCGCTCTCCTGACCTGACGCCGACCGGCCCCGAGGCTCCCGGTCCGATCCGCGTGCCGGTCAATCCCCATAATCGTGGAGCATACGGGCCAGGTGGCGTTCGTTGAGGACCAAGATCCGGTCCAGGCGTTCGCGGCGCAGGGTGCCTATTTCCCGGTGAAGAACGCATCGCGATCGTGGATCAAGAACCGCAGCCCGGCGATGCGCTCCCCCAGGTCTATCGCCGGGTTGCGGGGCCCGCGATGCCGATCGCCGGCGAGTGCTGGGCTGGCTGATGGCGTGCGATCCGCCGGAGCAGTCCGCAGGGCAGATCAGTGAGGCCATCGGCGCCAGCCGGGCGTCGCTGACGTCGAACCTTCTGACGGGCATGGGGTTCTTGACGTGGCGGACCCGGCCGGGAGAACGGACTGTCTATTACCGGATGGCGGTGGACGCTTGGGGGGTCGTGGTGCGCCGCCAGATCGCCTCGATCACCTCGTTCCTGGACATCACTCGCGACGGCCTGGGCTTGGTCGGCCCGGATGATGATCGGGCCGCGCGTGTCCGGCAGGCGCACGCCACCTGCGAGTGGATGGCCAAGGTGTTCCACAACGCGCCGCTCCTTCCCCCCGGGCAACTCCGCCGGTGCGGAGACGGCCTGACCAGGCAGGCGATCGTGGTGGGCGGCGGCATCGCCGGGTTGGCCGCCGCCCTGGCGTTGCAGCGGATCGGCTGGCAGGCCACGGTGCCTGCGCGCAGCAACTGGCGAACGGCGCTGCGAATGCCGTCGGCGGTCAACTCGCCGCCGCCGAACCTCACGCTGTCGGGCGTTCTGCGGGACGGTGGTGACTTCCGCGTTTGTGCATATTCGGCCGTCAGGCGCCGCCTGCAGCAGTAGCCGGTGCAGGACGTGCCTGTCAGCCGACGATCAGGTATTCCTTGGGCAGTTCGTAACGGCGGTCGCGCTCGCTCAGGGCCAGGGCCGAGGCGAGGGTCAGCGGGCCGGTCCGGCCGGTGAACATCAGCATGATCAGCACGACTTGGCCGGCCTCCGGGAGGCCAGCGGTGATGCCGAGGGACATGCCGACCGTGCCGAAGGCGGAGATGGCCTCGAACAGCACCTGGTCCAGTGTGTGAGGGCTGATCACCACCAGCAGATAAGTGCAGATCGCAACCAGGCTCACCCCCAGCAAAGCGATCGCGATGGCCTGGCGCTGGGCGGTGGAGGGGATCTGCCGACGGCCGATGTTCACGTCGGCGTATCCACGCATCTCGGTCCACACCATGAAGATCAGCAACCCCAGGGCGGTCACCTTGATGCCGCCCGCGGTGCTGGCGCTGCCGCCGCCGATGAACATCAGCAGGTCGCTGACCAGCCAGCTGGAGGGATCGAGCTCGGACAGCTCGACGGTGTTGAAGCCGCCGGTGCGCATCACGGTGAGGAAGAAGCTGGCCATGAGCTTGTCCCCGTCGGCCAACGGCCCCATGGTGCGGGGGTTGCGCCACTCGGTGACCAAGAAGATCAGCGTACCGGCCACCAGCAGCACGGCGGTGACGCCGATGGTGATGCGGGTCAGGACCGACCAGCGTCTCGGGTGGCGCCCCTGCCGCCACAACTCGAAGACGACAGGAAAGCCGAGCGCGCCCACCAATACGGTCAGCGCGATGGTCAGGCAGATCCACGGATCAGCGGCAAACCGCACCAGACTGTCGGGCCACAGGGCGAAGCCGGCGTTGTTGAAGGCCGACATCGCGTGGAACACGCCGAGATAGACGGCGTGACCGAGGTCGTGATCGTAGGTGGTGGCGAACCGGATGCTCAGCACGATCGCGGCTGCTGCCTCGCAGAGCAGGGTGAACAGCACGATGTTGCGTACGACGTGGCGCAGGTTCGGCGTGCCCAGCGCTTTGCTCTCGGCCTGTGCGAGCAACCGGGCCCGCAGCCCGAGGCGGCCTGAGACGAGCAGGGCGAAGAGCGTGCCCAGCGTCATGATGCCCAGCCCGCCGGCTTGGAACAGCAGGGCGATCACTACCTCGCCGAACACCGACCAGGTCGAGGCGGTGTCGACGATGACCAGGCCGGTCACGCAGACAGCCGAGGTCGCGGTGAACAAGGCGGTCAGCCAGTCGGCCGAGCCTGGTGTGGAGGTGGCCATCGGCGTTTTCAGCAGCAGCGTGCCGATGAGGATCGTCAGGGCGAAGGCGCCGACCACGACCTGGGCGGGATGATGGAGCCGGCCGAAGAAACCGGTGAATCCGAGGGCGGGGCCGCTCCGCCGTCGTCGTGCGTTCATGCTCGGTCTCGTTCTAGGACGCGACCGGGGAGCGTGGCGGGAGTGACGAGCCGCCACGATAGTGAGCCTTCAGGAGTCTTGGCACGTGAAACCGCCCGCAAGATCAGGCCAGCGCGCATGATCAGCAATGCGACCACAATTAGCCTCCCTACGCAACCACTGTTGCGCCCAGACGAGGGCCCGGCGCCAAATCGGCTCCCGGCTCTCCAATTCGGGATGCAGATCTCCCATACGTCACTGCTGACCTGTCAAAAGTCAGGTAGATCTGGACGACGGACCCCATCTACGCCCGCTGAAACCCGGGACGGCCCCGGCAAGGCGACTCCGATCCGTATCGCTGCTCCGCATGGTCCCGCAACTGCACACGCTAGGGCAGTTCGGCGAAGCGTTCGACCTGGTCCGTACGGCCGGACACAATGATCACTTCGCCATCCCCGAGCTCGGTGTCGGCGGTGGCGTAGGTGAACTCCTTGCCTGGGCTCTTGACGGCCACGACGGTGACACCGTATTCGCGGCGCAGGCCGGATTGTCCGAGCGGCATGCCGACGTATCGGCGGGGCGGGCGCATTTTGGCCATCGCGAAGTTCTCATCCACCTGCATGTAGTCGAGCATCCGGCCGCTGACCAGATGGGCGACGCGCTCGCCCATGTCGTGCTCGGGAAAGACCACGTAATGGACGCCGATCCGGCGCAGGATCCGCCCATGCTGCCTGCTGACCGCCTTGGCCCAAATGTGGCCGATTTCCAGCTCCACCAGCAAGGAAGCGGTCAGGATGCTGGCTTCGAGGTCGCTTCCGATCGCCACCACGGCGCGGTAGAAGTCGGGCACACCGAGTTGCTGCAAGGCCGCCATTTCAGTGGAATCCGCCGTGGCGATGTGGGTGATCTGCCCCGCGAGGCCCTGTACGTGCTTGGAATTGTTGTCGATGCCCAGCACTTCGGTGCCGCGCTGCGTGAGTTCGATGGCCAGCGCGCTGCCGAACCGTCCCAGCCCGATCACGGCCACGGGATCACTGCCCTTGTCAACCACGATGACCCTTCCTTCGGTAGCGGGGAGCCGGCCCGCAGACTCCCCGGCTCGACGGCCAGCGACCGCGAGGGCAAGACGGCGCCCATCAGGGGAGCTACCCTGAACCCCGTGACGATCACCTGGGCTGGGGTGGCGAAATAAGCTGATCGTTTCTCCCGTGCTCATCGCTTACCGGGAGTCGATGCCTTGCCCTTCGCGGTGGCCTTATGGGTGGGGACCGGACTGCTCAAGCGGATCCTGATCGGCAACGGACGGAGCTCGTTCGGTGGGGAGCCCAGCGCCGGGTCGGTGGACACCAGCCCGGCCAGGACGAGCCCCGCAGCCATGGTCGCGAGCAGGATCGGCCCCCCTGGCGCCGTGGTGCCACAGGCTGTAGCCGGGCCGGGTCGCGCCGCCGACCCAGAGCAGCACCAGCACCAGCACACCGGCGACGATGCCGCCGAGCAGCGCAGGAAGAGCACGAGAGGCCATCGGAAAGTCCTCCACTTCTCCGCGGCAACCAACGACGCGGGCCGACCAGACTTCCCGGCCCACCTCTGATGTGATACATCTATTTTAGCTCATACTGAAATTACTGTAAGAGAGGGCTTCGGCGACATGACGGAGCAGGATCCACTGCTGGAATGGGTCGAACGGGTGGCCATGTACCTGGCCCGCGACGGCGTGCCGCCGATCGCCGGGCGGGTGCTGGGCTGGCTCATGGTGTGCGATCCACCGGAGCAGTCCGCGGGGCAGATCAGCCAGGCCATCGGCGCCAGTCGCGCCTCATTGACCTCCAACCTGCGGCTGCTGTCCAGCATGGGGTTCCTCGCCTGGCGTACCCGGCCGGGCGAGCGCACCGTCTACTACCGGATGGCCGAGGACGCCTGGGCGGTCGTGGTGCGCAAGCAGATCGCCGGTCTCACCTCGTTCCTCGACGTCACCCGCGACGGCCTGGATCTGGTCGGTCCTGACGACGAGCGGGCCGCCCGCATCCGCCAGGCGCACACAACGTTCGAATGGATGGCCAAGGTGTTCCAGAACGCGCCGCTGCCTGGGAAGGACGCATGAGCAGGCACGCGATCGTGGTGGGCGGCGGCATCGGTGGGCTGGCCGCCGCTCTGGCGCTGCACCGGATCGGCTGGCGGGCCACCGTGCTGGAACGGGCTCCCGTGCTGGGCGAGATCGGCGCCGGCATGTCGCAGGCCCCGAACGCGATGCGGGCCCTCGACGAGCTCGGCGTCGGCGAGCAGGCGCGTGCCAAGGGGGTGCCCTCCTACTCGGCCGGCAACCTGCGTCTCCCGGACGGCCGTTACCTGCAGCGCGCCCGCCGGGGCGACGCGACGCCGCTGCTCGCCTTCCGCCGCGCCGACCTGCACGGGGTGCTGCTGGAGGCGGTGCCCGCCGGCTGGGTCCGCACCGGCACGGAGGTCACCGGCCTGCGCCAGGACGACCACGGCGTGACGGTCACCTGGGACGGCGGCGAGGCGAGCGCGGACCTGGTGATCGGCGCGGACGGCATCCGCAGCGCCGTACGACGCGTCCTGTGGCCGGAGGCGCCTCCCCCGCGCTTCCTGGGCCGCACCGCCTGGCTCGGCGTCACGGACACCAGCGGAGCTGCCGGCGGCTCGGAGGCCGCGCGCGGCAACGTCACGACGCCGCCCGACGGGCTGTCGGGCAGTGTCACGATGGGGCCCGGCGGCTACTTCCTCATCCACCCGATCAGCCGTGGCCGCGCCTACTGGGCCTTCGTCACGACCGCCGACCGGCCGAACCTCCGCTACGAGCAGGAAAAGGCCGAGGTGGCCCGCCGCATGGCAACCTGGCACCATCCGATCCCGCACCTGATCACCGCCACCCCGGACCACGCGGTGATCCACATCGACATCCGGGACCTGGACCCGCTGCCCACGTACGTCCGCGGCCGGGTGGCGCTGCTCGGCGACGCCGCCCACGCGATGAGCCCCGACCGCGGCCAGGGTGCCGGGCAGTCCATCGAGGACGCGGTCGTGCTCGCCGCCGCCCTCCACGCCGAACCCGGTATCGAGGCCGCCCTGGCCCGCTACGACACCGAGCGCCGCCCCCGTACGCAAGCCACCGCCCGAGGCGCTCGCGCGGACGGGCGCCGCACCACGTCCGCGACGGCGCACCGAGCCCTGGCCACCATGATCCGACTCATGCCCGCACCACTGTGGCGTAAGGGCATTGCGGCCGACGGCAACGCCACCTGGCGGTGGCGGCCACCGCGTCTGCCGGAGCCGATCACAGGCTCCTGATCTGGAAAGCGTTCGTCGGAGCAGGGGCCGGCGGACCCGCCGCGGCCAAGGACTCGGCATGAGCGAAGGACACCGACCGTCGTGGCGGGTCGCTATGACCAGCGCGGTCAGGCGGTGCGTCCGCCGGCCGAGATCCCCACCCCCGCAGCGAGGCGGGCGATGCCCAAGGTCCGGCACAGCTGGGCAGCGGCGTCGGCGAAGGCCTCCTCGCCCAACGCCGGCCCGGCCGGCGCCTCCCTGCGTCACGGGGATGGTCGTTCCCGCCGTCGGATTTTGCGGGTGACGCTGCCGTACCAGGCCGGGACCTCCCGCTCGTCGTCGAACCAGCGGGCCACCACGATGTCGGTGGAGGAGTGCAGCAGGATCGACAGCACGATGGTCACGGCGACGAACTGGAACACCGGCCCGGCGGCGGCGATCCCGGAGCCGAGCACCAGCAGTCCGTAGACGACGGAGGCGAAGCCCTTGGGCCCGAACCAGGCCACCGCCGCCTGCTCGCGCACGGTCAGCCCCGAGCGCAGGAACGACAGCCAGATCGCGACGGGCCGGGCCACGATCAGGGCGAGCACCGCGAACAGCCACCCCTGCCACCCGACCGAGCCGAGCAGGGCGGGGGTGATGAGCGCGCCGAACACCAGCAGCGCGGCGAGCTTGAACACCTCGGCGATGAGCTCGCCGAAGTGCTCGAACGACTCGCGCTGCCGCGGCCCGAAGGTGGCCACGGTGATGCCGGCCGAGAACGCGGCCAGGAACAGGTTGCCGTGCGTGGCCTTGCCGACGGCCAGCACGAGCAGGCCGATGGCCAGGGCGTTGAGCGGCTCGTACTGGGTGGAGGCGGCGAACCAGCGGGTCTGCTCCAGCTTGATCGCCGTCCATGGGACGGCGACCCCGATGACGATGCCCAGCCCCAGCTCCAGGCCCAGCTCGCTCAGATGCAGGTCGTCGGATCCGGCCGCGACCGCGAGGAAGAGGATGACGAACGGCAGCGCCAGGCCGTCGTTGACGCCGGACTCGACGTTGAGCAGTTGCCGCAGCCGGGGCGGCACCTTCTCGTTGCCGACCAGCGCGGCGGCGAACACCGGGTCGGTGGGCGCGAGAATGGCGCCGATCAGCAGCGCTTCGATCCAGCCCAGCCCGAGCAGATAGTGCGCCCCGACGGCGGTGATGACCAGCGTCAGCGGCAAGCCCCAGCCGAGCGCCCGGCCAGGCAGCCGCCACGCGCTGCGCAGCTCGGCCCAGCCCACCCGCATGCCGTCGGTGAACAGCACCGTGAACAGTGCCAGCTCGGCCAGCGTGGCCACCAGGTCGTCGCCGGGACGCAGCGAGACGACGCCGAGCACGCCGTCGCCCAGCACGAACCCGGCCACGAGGAAGAGCGCGGCGGTGGACAGGATGGTGCGGTGGGCCAGGCTGGACAGCAGGACGGCCAGCAGGAGCACGCACGCGAACGCGGTCAGCAGCACGCCCATCAGGGGCGCCGCGTGGGGGTCGTCATGGAACGGCCTTCCCGTCGGATCTGCTTGCACGATCTTGCCGACCAGACTTCCCGGCGCTCCGCGCTCACCATAGCAGGGGCGCTGTCAAGGCGACAGACGCATTTTGACGGGCGCCCCACTACCAGATCACGGTGCAACGCCGGCTGGCGGGCCGCCCCCGCCTATGCGATCTTGACGGTGCTTGATAGGTTCTCTACAGGTGCGCCGGGAAGTCTGGTCGGCAAGTCCTTTCCCGTTGACATGCGAAGGATGTGCCGGTGCGCGCCCGTGACCTGCTGGTCGACTTCCCCACCGTCTCCCTTGACGCCCCCGTGGCCGAGGCCGCGCGGTTGCTGGCCGAGCAGGATCTGCCCGGTCTCATCGTCGCCGGCGACGACGGGCTGCCGGTCACCATCCTGCCCGGCACCCAGGTGCTACGGCTGGCCGTGCCCGGTTATTGCCTGGATGATCCGGCGCTGGCCCGGGTGGTGGACGAGGCGCACGCCGACGCGTTCCTGCGGGCGCTGGACGGCCGCACCGTGCGCGAGGCGCTGCCGGAGAGACCGCGCGAGCTACCGGTCACCGATCCGGACGCCACGGTGCTGGAGGTCGCTGCTCTGATGGCGCGTACCCGCAGCCCGCTGGCCGCCATCGTGGACGAGGGGCGGTTGCTGGGCGCGGTGACGCTGCAGGTCCTGCTGGAGCGGGTGCTCGCGGCGTGAGCGTGCTGTCCTGGGTGAGCGTGGCGGTGTTCCTGGCCGCGTACGCGCTGATCGCCACCGAGAAGATCCACCGCGTGGCCGCCGCGCTCGGCGGCGCCGGCATCATGCTGGCCATCCACGCCACCGGCGCCGAGGCCGCGTTCTTCTCCGAGCACGCCGGCATCGACTGGAACGTCATCTTCCTGCTGCTCGGCATGATGATCATCGTCGGCGTGCTGAAGCAGACCGGGGTCTTCGAGTACCTGGCCATCTGGGCCGCCAAACGCGCCCGCGGGCGGCCGTTCCGGCTGATGGTGCTGCTGGTGCTGATCACCGCGGGCGCGTCGGCGTTGCTCGACAACGTCACCACCGTGCTGCTCATCGCGCCGGTGACCTTCCTCGTCTGCGAACGGCTTGCGGTCAACCCGATCCCGTTCCTCATCGCCGAGGCCATGGCGTCCAACATCGGCGGCGCCGCCACGCTCGTCGGCGACCCGCCGAACATCATCATCGCCAGCCGGGCGGGCTTGAGCTTCAACGACTTCCTCATCCATATGGCGCCGATGGTCATCGTGCTGATGGCGGTGTTCGTCGGCCTGTGCTACCTGCTGTTCGGCCGGACATTCCGGTACGACCCCGAGCGGGCGGCCGAGGTCATGGCGCTGAACGAACGCGAGGCCATCGCCGACCGCAGGCTGCTGTGGCAGTCGCTGGCCGTGCTGGCGCTGGTGCTGGCCGCGTTCGTGCTGCATCCGGTGCTGCACTACGAGCCGTCGGTGGTCGCGCTGCTGGGCGCGGGCGTGCTGGTGGCCGCCACCCGGGTGACGACCGAGCAGGCCATCGCCGAGGTGGAGTGGCCCACGCTGGTGTTCTTCGCGGGGCTGTTCGTCATGGTCGGCGCCCTGGTGGAGACCGGCGTCATCGGCGAGCTGTCGCGGGCCGCCGTCGCCGCCACCAACGGGCAGCTCGAGGTGACGACGATGGGAGTCCTCGGCCTCTCGGCCGTCCTGTCCGCCGTCGTGGACAACATCCCCTACGTCGCCACCATGAGCCCGATCGTCGAGCAGCTGGTGCAGGCGGGCGGCAACGGGTCGGCGCAGGTGCTGTGGTGGGCGCTGGCCTTCGGCGCCGACCTCGGCGGCAACGCCACTGCCGTCGGGGCGGCGGCCAACGTGGTCGTGCTCGGCATCGCCGCCCGCAACGGCACGCCGATCAGCTTCTGGCAGTTCACCAAGTACGGCCTGGTCGTCACCGTGGTCACAGTGGTGCTCGTGGCCCCGTACCTGTGGCTGCGCTACCTCATGTGACCGCGGCCAGGACGAAGACCCACCACCGCTCGCCGGCGAACGGCCGGGCGCGCTGGCGCATCTCCTCCGCCGTCGAGGCCCCCTACCGGGGCACAGTGCGAAATTGGCGGGCCGGGGCCCTCGGCCTGCGCGAGGGGTTCCGGCCGGTGGCCGACCTGGTCGAGGCGGGCGGCGTGCTGCACGCCTGGAGCCCGCACCTGCTTCCGGCTCCCGCCGACTGGCCCGCTCAGGCGCATCCCACCGGCTTCTGGACCATGCCCACCGGCGACTGGACACCGCCTGAGCGGCTGGCCCGCTTCCTGGACGACGGCGACCCACCGATCTACGTCGGCTTCGGCAGCTCCTACAGCGGCACCCCGGAGGCGCTGACCTCCATGGTGCTGGAGGCCATCCGGCTGACCGGGCATCGCGCCGTCCTGGCCACCGGCTGGGGTGCGCTGCGACCTGGCACGGAGCCGGGCGGCGTCCTGGTGATCGAGGAGGCTCCGCACGAGTGGCTGCTGCCCCGGGTGGCGATCGCCGTGCACCACGGCGGCATCGGCACGGTGGCCGCCGCGCTGGGCGCGGGCGTTCCCCAGGTGGTCCGCCCGTTCCTCGGCGACCAGCCGTTCTGGGCCCAGCGCCTGCACCACCTCGGCGTCGCACCGGCACCCGTCTCCGGCCGCCTCACTCCCGGCCGCCTGGCCGCCGCCATCGAGGCCGCGACCGAGCAAGGACGGCGACCGTAGCAAATCCGTCAAAAAACGTCTGGCGGGGTGGATCCGGCGCTGTTACCGTCGGTGGTGGAGCGCCGGGAAGTCTGGTCGGCAACGTCATATCGGACCGGCTTCAGGGAGGCGCTCTTGCCTGCCGTATTCATCCATGGACTGGTCAAGCGCTTCGGCTACGTTCGGGCGCTGAACGGGCTCGACCTCACTGTGCACACCGGCGAGGTCCACGGCTTCCTCGGCCCGAACGGCTCGGGCAAGACCACGACCTTGCGCATCCTGCTCGGCCTGCTGCGCGCCGACGACGGGCATGCCGAGCTGCTCGGCGGCCATCCCTGGCGGGAGGCGGTCGAGCTGCACCGGCGGCTGGCGTATGTGCCCGGCGACGTCGTCCTGTGGCCCACTCTCTCCGGTGGTGAAGCCATCGACCTGCTCGGCCGGCTGCGCGGCGGCCTCGACCGGCGCCGCAAGACGGCTCTGCTGGAGCGCTTCGACCTCGACCCCACCCGCAAGGGCCGCACCTACTCCAAGGGCAACCGGCAGAAGGTCGCGCTGATCGCCGCCCTGGCCTCGGACGTCGAGCTGCTGCTGCTCGACGAGCCGACCTCGGGTCTGGATCCGCTCATGGAGGCGGCCTTCCGCGAGACGATTCGTGAGGAGCACGCGAGGGGCCGCACGGTGCTGCTGTCCAGCCACCTGCTGTCCGAGGTGGAGGCCCTGTGCGACCAGGTCACCATCATCCGCGACGGCCGCGCCGTCCAGACCGGCACACTGGCCGGGCTGCGTCACCTCGCCCGTACCGCGATCAGCGCCGATCTCGACCGCGTCCCGGGCAAGCTGGCCCGGCTGGACGGCGTGCACGACCTGGCCGTCGAAGGCTCGCAGGTCCGGTTCCAGGTCGAGGCGGACCACCTGGAGCAGGCGCTGCGGCTGCTGACGGACTCCGGCGTACGCGCGCTGACCTGCCGGCCGCCCACGCTGGAGGAGCTGTTCCTGCGCCACTACCAGGTCGCGCCATGACCGCCACGCCGACACGCACACTCCTACGACCCACGATGACCGGCACGGCGGCGCTGGTGCGGCTCGCACTGCGCCGCGACCGCCTCCTGCTGCCCGCCTGGGCCGTCGTCATCGCCGGCCTCATCGCCGCCAGCGCCTCGGCCATCGCCGAGCTGTACCCGCAGGCGGCCCAGCGCATCGCGCTCGGCGTCACCATCGGCTCCGCCCCCGCCCTGCAGGCCCTGACCGGGCCCGTCTATGACCCTGCCTCGGTCGGCGGTCTGACCGCCTGGCGGGTGACCACCATGGCCTCGGTGCTGGCCGTGCTGATGAGCATTCTCGTGGTGACCCGGCACACCCGCGCCGAGGAGGAGACCGGCCGGGCCGAGCTGGTCGGCGCCTGCCCGGTCGGCCGGCACGCGCTGCCCGCCTCCGGGGTTCTCGTGGCCGCGGGCGCGAACCTGCTGATCGGCGTGCTCATCACGCTCGGCCTGGCCGCGCAGGGCCTGCCGGTCTCGGGCGCGCTCGCGTTCGGCGGCGCGGTGAGCGGCACCGGCTGGACCTTCACCGGCGTCGCCGTCCTGGCCGGACAGCTGACCGCGCACGCCCGCACCGCCAACGCCATCGCGATCGCGACCCTAGGCGCGGCCTTCCTGCTGCGCGCCCTCGGCGACGCGGCCCGGATCGAACCGCTGTCCTGGCTGTCCCCGCTTGGCTGGGCCCAGCGCGTACGCGCCTTCGCCGGCGAACGCTGGTGGGTGCTCGCCTTGTTCGCCGCCACCGGGCTGACCCTTCTCGCGGCGGCGGCTCTCCTGGCCAGGCGGCGCGACCTCGGTGCCGGGCTGCTCCCGCCGCGTTCCGGCCCGCGCGACGCCGCCGCCTCTCTTCGGGGTCCTGTCGCGCTGGCCTGGCGGCTGCAGCGGGGTGTGCTGCTGAGCTGGACGGTGGCATTCACGACCGTGGGCGCCTTGTTCGGGGCACTGGCCCACAGCGTCGGCGACATCGTGCGCGACAACCCGCAACTGGCCGGGCTGCTCTCCCGCGTGGGCGGCGGCGCGGGCCTGCTGACCGACACGTTCCTGGCCGCGGAGCTGGGCGTGCTCGGCCTGATCGCCGGCGGCTACGCGATCCAGGCCACCCTGCGGCTGCAGGGCGAGGAGTCGGCGATCCGGGCCGAGCCCGTCCTGGCCACCGCCGTACCCCGATGGCGGTGGACAGCCGGCCACCTCGGCGTGGCACTGGCCGGCAGCGTCGCGATCCTGGCCGCGGGCGGCCTGGCCGCCGGAGTCACCCACGGCATCAGGATCGGCGAACCCGGGCAGCAGGTGCCGCGACTGCTCGGCGCGGCACTGGTCCAGGTGCCCGCCACCTGGACCCTGGCCGGGATCGCGATGCTGCTGTTCGGACTGGCACCTCGGCTGACCGCGCTCGCCTGGGCGGCGCTGCTCGCCTTCGCCCTGCTCGCCCAGCTCGGCGAGCTGCTGCAACTCGACGACCGGATCCGGAGCCTGTCGCCCTTCGCCCACGTGCCGCAGGCTCTGCCCGGGCCGGTGGACCTGAAACCGCTGCTCGGGCTCTGCGCGGTCACCATGCTCCTCGTCCTGGCCGGTGTCCTCGCCTTTCAGCGGCGTGACCTGCGGGGGGACTGACCATGCTGCTCCTTCTGGCGCTCAGCGTGCTGGGGCTGTTCGTGCTCGCCCTCGCCGCCGACCACCTGGTGCTCGGCTCGGGGCGGCTGGCCGAACGGCGGTGGCCACCGTGGCGGCCGTGCCGGCCCGGGCGCTTACGCGGCCGAGCCGAGCGCCGCGGCGGACTGTCGGCGCGGCCGGTTCAGCACCAGGTCAGCGTCGAGTTGACCCGGGTCACGTTGCTGATCGTGTTGTTGCTGCCGGTGCAGGGGCTCCACCTGATGTTGGTGTTGGAGACCGTCAGGTTCTGGAACCGGATGCCCGACGACGGAGCGAACTCCGTGCGGGCCGCGATGCGGACCTCGCCGCCGCCGCTGATCGTGCCTGACACCCCGGCGATGACGACGTTGTAGCAGTTCTCCACCAGGACCGAGTTGTTGCCGGTGTTGGCGATGTCGACCCGGTCGATGGTGGCGCCGCCGCTCTCCGAGACGCAGAAGATGCCCCGGCCGCCACCGCGTGCCTTGACCGTGCCCACGCGGATGTTGTTCGGGTAGGAGCTGCCGACCCGGCCGTTGCGGTTGGCCATTCGGAAGGCCGCGTACCCGGTACCGGCACCGGCGTTGTCGGCGTCCACGGTGCCGACCGTCGCGTTGATGGTCTGGTTGAGCAGCAGCCCGGACTCGCCGACGCTGCGGGCCGTCACGGTGCCGACGGTGATGCCGTCGACGCCGTAGGTCTCCATCGCGTGCGAGCTGGCTCCCTGCACGTACACGTTGTCGACCCGGACGTTGCGGGTCCACTGGCTGGTGTCGCCGCGGTTGTCGATGCGCACGCCCAGGCCCGAGCCGAGCCGCATGTCGATCTGGCCGAGCCAGACATTCGTGACGTTGCGCAGGAAAATGCCGTACACCGGGGTGCCTGTGACGTTGAGGTAGGGGACCTCGATGTTCGTGGTGCCGCGGGAGTAGACCGGCGCGTAGTCGCCGGAGCCGGAGCCGGTGATGTTGATGGTGCCGCAGACCGACAGGGAGGTGTAGCTCGGCAGCGAGATCCGGGTGCCCGCGCTCATCGTGCCGTTGCCGCGCACGACGACGCGCTGGATCGAGGTGCGCCCGGCCGTGAGACTGCCGATGCCGGCCTGGACCGCAGCCCGGAAGTCGGTGCCGGTGTAGACGCTGCTGCCGGCGCTGTTGCGGGCGGTCCAGGTGCTGCCGCTGACCGTCACCTGCGACTGGAAGGTGCCATCTCCGCAGGCGGCGAACGCCGGGGACGAGCCGAGCACGACACCGGCCCCGGCGCCGGCCGTCAGGGCGGCGAGCGCGGCGATGAGTCGGGTGAGCAGGCGAGGGCGTCCCTTGGACGGAGGTAACGCCGTGGGGGTGGCTGTCGTCATGAGGGTTCTCCGTGGATGATGGCGAAACGGGGGTGCGGCAGCTGGGCTGAAATCGTTTCAACACCGGGCTGTCGGCGTGGTTAGTACAAGTCCCGCAGTCATGACCGACGGCGGGTGAGGCGTCCGTCGCAGGCAGAGTCACTGACCACGTCGACCTGCGCCACGGTAAGCGCTTTCCTGAACCGCATGAACGTCTCCCGTTGATGGAGGGTGGGGAGATGGCGACCGCGCCTTGCCGCCAAGCGAGCACAGCTTTGATAAAAACGTTTCATGCCGCCTTGCCACCGCGACATTAAGGATGGATGGCGATCGTGTCAAGCAATGTGTCAGGCAGGCGTCGGGCCACCAGCTCGCGGCTCAGCATTCCGCGGCGCGGCCCGTGAACGTTTCATGCGGGGGCGGTGCCGGCTCTGCGGGTGCCGATTGATCATCGGCCAGGTCAGGTGGCATGCCGGTACGTCAGGTAGACCAAGCGCAGTAACACGATGGGCCATCATGCCGTGCGAGGCGACACGACGGGAGCTCAAGAGAGCGCATCACCTCCTCGACCTGCACGGATGAATATTCGCCACCGCACGGGTGCGAAGGTGCCGTCGGCGGGCTTCCAAACCCTCAGTTGGGATGTCCTCCAGCGGGAAACACACATGGGCGGCAGGCTCGCCGTGTCATCGCAGGGAGTCGGCACCGTGGTCGGGACTGTGGTCGGTGCGGTGGGTCGTCAGGCGGTCGGGGTTCGGCCAGCGTACGCCGTGGGCCCAGCCCGCCCGCTCGAACCAGCGGATCAGCCGCGCGCTGGGGTCGAACTGGCCCTTGAGCACGCCGTGCCGGGCGCAGGTCGGCTCCACATGGTGCCAGTTGTGCCAGCCTTCGCCGAGCGTCAGCATCGCCACCCACCACACGTTGGACGAACGGTCCCGGGTGCGGAACGGGCGGTCGCCGAAGGTGTGGGCGATCGAGTTCACCGACCAGGTGACGTGGTGCACCACGGCGTAGCGGACCAGACCGCCCCACAGGAGCGCGCTCCACGCACCCGACCACGACATCGACCACAGCCCGCCGGCGGCGGCCGGGAGCGCGAACGACATGAGAACGACCGCCGGGTAGGCGGCGTCGAAACGCCGCACGTCCGGGTCGGTCAGCAGGTCCGGCACCCAGTGCCGGCGGCTGGAGCGGTGACGGGCCGAGTAGAACCAGCCGATGTGGGCGTGCAGCATGCCGCGCAGCAGCGCCAGGCCGCTGTCGCCGTAGCGCCACGGCGAGTGCGGGTCACCTTCGCGGTCGGCGTACTTGTGGTGGCGGCGATGCTCGGCGGCCCACAGCGTGAGGGGGCCCTCGACGGCCATGCCGCCGGCCAGCATGAGCGCGATCCGTAGCGCCCGGTTGGCCTTGAAGGCGCGGTGGGTGAAGAGGCGGTGGTAGCCGATGGCGATCCCGAAGATGCTGACCAGGTACATCGCGACCGCGATGACCAGGTCGCGGGGGCCGATGCCCCAGCCCCAGGCGGCCGGCACCGCGAGGGCCAGCAGCAACACGGGGAGGACGACCAGGACGACCAGATAGGCGGTCCGGCGGCCGGTGGTGACCGTCACCGTCTCCGCCGAGCCCGGCTGCGGCATGGGTGATGACGTCACGTTTCCTCCCATGAGCGGTACAGGACGATCAGGCTCCTTATTCAACGGCCAGGCCCATGGAGTGAGGCAATGCCCTGACAGTCACGGAGTAGTTACTGTGCGGAAGTACAACAATGCACTCGGTTGTCATGAAGAAAAGGTGTGATGCCTCCCTAGATTGTGATTGCACATCGTGATCATCGTTGTGCGCTCCGGCATCAGGCGGAAGGGCTACGGAATGGGTGCTGTCGATCAGGCGACCACGGGCGGCCATCTGGAGAGATACGACGAGGCGCTGGCCCGGGACCCGATGTCCGCGTTCAGCCTGGTCCGGGAGTGGATGCGTACCGACTGGCGGAGCCTGTTCGCCGAGTTGCGCGAGCGGCGCCCCATCTTCGTCACACCCGCCTTCACGGTCGTGACCCGCTTCGCCGACGTCACCGAGGTGCTCTCCCACGAGCAGGTCTTCTCGGTACGTGCCTTCGGTCCGCGCCTCGACGCCGCGCTGGGCGCCCCGTTCATGCTGGGCAGGGACGCCACGCCGATGAACTGGCGGGAAAAGGGCCTGATGCAGCTCATGCTCGACCCGCGGGACGCGGCCGACGTGCGCGAGCTGACCGGCTGCCTCGCCGACGAACTGCTCGACGCCGCCTGGCCCGACGGACGCCTCGAAGCGGTCAACGGGCTGTTCCGCCCTGTCGCCCTCGGCGTGTGCGCGCGGTATTTCGGCGTTCCCGGCCCCGATCCGCAGACGCTGGGCCGGTGGACGCGGGCCATCGTCGCCGACGGCTTCGCCAACTTCCTCGGAGATCCGGAGATCCAGGCCGCGTCCGTCAGAGCGGGCACCGAGCTGGTCGGATACCTGCGAGAACGCCTCGCCGAGCACCGGGCCACGCTGCGGGCCGGACGGGATCTCCCCGACGACGTCTTCGCCCGCCTTGTCCGCTCCTCCCTGCCCGCCGGGGCCGACGTGACTGACGACCGCATCGTGATCAACATGGCCGGACTGCCGCTGGGCTTCGTGGAGAGCGCGCCAGGGGCCATGGTCGAGGCGGTCGAGCAGCTCCTACTGCGCCCGCGGGTGCTCGCGGAGGCCGCGGCCGTCGCCGGAGACCCCGAACGGTTCGATCCGTACGTCTGGGAGGCACTGCGGTTCAGCCCGTTCTTCAAGCTGCTTCCCCGGCTGTGCGAGCGTGACCATGTCCTGGCCGCCGGCACCCCGCGCAGCACCGTGATCCCCGCGGGCACGTTCGTGCTCGCGGCACCGGCCTCCGCCATGTTCGACGCGGCCGTGGTGCCGGAGCCGGACGAGTTCCGCCTCGACCGCCCTCGCCACCATCAGCTGTTCTTCGGCTCCGGTCATCACGCCTGCCTCGGCGTGCACCTGGCCGGCGCGGTGATCGCCGAGACCGTACGCCGCCTGCTGCTGCGTCCCGGCGTGCGTCCGCTCCCGCCACCGGCGGGCCGCGTCGAGCGGACACTCGGGATCTTCCCCGACACCTTCGCCCTCGGGCTCGGCACCGAGGGGCGGGTCGCCGCCGAAGGGCTCGGCACCGAAGAGCGGCTCGGCATCGACGGGCGGGAGGGCTGACGATGGCGGCGAGCCGAGCACGCGCACGCAGCATCGCCACGGATGGTCTCGCCAACCGGCTCAGGTTCCTGGCCCTGACCAACGGCCGACCGTTCTGGGACCTCGTACAGAGAAGCCAGCCGGTCCGGCGCCGGATCAACGCCTCGCTGATCGACCATGCGATCCGCGAGATGCCGCCGCGCCCCGAGCCGTTGAGCACCATGGCTGACTACACCTCGTGGGCCTCCTTGACCGACCGCACCTACAGCGGCAGGCACCTGCCTCCGGCCCCCGTCGACGCGGGGAACCGTCCCACTCCCGAGAGCGCCGGCGGCCTGTTCACCCGCGGCGAGTCCATGATCCCCTGCCCGCGCTCCACGGTGCTTTTCGCGTACTTCGCCCAATGGTTCACCGACGGTTTCCTGCGCGGCGACACCAACATCCCGCGCGACCCGCGCAAGAACAGCTCCAACCATCACATCGACCTGAACCAGGTGTACGGCCTCGACGAGGCGGCGACGGCCGCACTGCGCACGTTCGACGGCGGGCTGCTCAAGAGCCAGCTCATCAACGGCGGCGAGTTCCCGCCCTACCTGTGCGAGAACGGCAAGATCAAGCCGGAGTTCGCCCCGCTGAGCGTCATCCGCTTCGACCAGCTCTCCGATGCGCAACGCGACACGCTGTTCGCCACCGGCAGCGACCGGGGCAACGGCCAGATCGGCTTCACCATGCTCACGGTGCTGTTCCTGCGCGAGCACAACAGGGTGGCGCGGCTGCTCGCCCGGGAACATCCGCGCTGGGACGACGAGCGGATCTTCCAGACGGCCCGCAACATCCTCATCGTGCTGCTGATCAAACTGGTCGTCGAGGAGTACATCAACCACATCACCCCCTACCACTTCCGGTTCGCCCTGGACCCGCGGCTGTCGGCGATGCTGGCCCACGCGCCCTGGCACCGGCAGAACTGGGCCTCGGTGGAGTTCAACCTCGTCTACCGCTGGCACAGCCTGATCCCGTCCCACCTGTCGGTGGGCGGGCGTGACCTGCCGATGGCCCAAACCTTTTTCGGCAGCGCGCTGATCCCCGGTCCCGGCCTCGGGCGGCTCTTTGAGGACGCCTCCCGCCAGCGGGCCGGCCGCATCGGACTGTTCAACACCGACCCCGTCCTGCAGGAGGTCGACGTGGCCAGCATCGCCGACTCCCGGGCGCTAGGCCTGGCCCCGTACAACAGCTACCGCGAGCACTGCCGCTTCCCCAGAGTGCGTGCCTTCGAGCAGATCTCCAGCGATCGGCGGGTCAGCGGCGCGCTGCGCGAGCTCTACCGCGACGTGGACGACGTCGACCTGTACGTCGGGCTGTTCGCCGAGGAACCCGGATCCCCCACCGCGATCCTGCCTCCCCTGCTGACCAAGATCATCGCTATTGACGCCTTCTCCCAGGCACTCACCAACCCGCTGCTGGCTCCGCGGATCTTCAACGCCGCCACGTTCTCCCCGGAGGGCGTGCGGGTCATCGCGGCCACGCGCACGCTGTCGGACGTGCTGCGCCGCAACACGCCGGAGGACCCGAGCCCCCGCCTCGTCAGCATGTCCCGGCGGACCCGGTCATGACCGGGGAGAACGATCCGGCCGCCGGGCCGCTGCGCGCCGCAGCCCGCGAGCTGGTGGACATCGCAGTCACGATCCAGGACGCGGCGGCTCACGCCACGGCCGCGCTCACCGACGGCGCGCTGCTGCGCGCCCTGCCGCACGCTCCCTCGGCGGCCCGGCCCGCCTACCGCGCGCTGCTACGGGCCACGACGAACAGTCGGGGCCTCGGGTGCGCGTTCACCGGTGGCCGGCTGGCCACCGCGGCCGTCAAGGCCGGTGCCATGCTTGGGGCCGAGAGTCTGGCCGTACGTGTGCTGGCCACGTCGCTGCGGTTGCGCGTGGCAGCCGTGGCGGTCGCTCACCCCGAGCTGACCGGGGACCCCATGCTCGCCCGGCTCATCGACGCGGCCGCCGCCGACCGCGATCTGGAGGCCGTCCGGGCCCTGCGCGCCCTGCTCAAGGACCGTGGTGCGGTGCACGCGCTCAGCCAGCTCGCCCCGGTCTTCGGCGAGGTTCTCGCGCTGCGCGCGCTGCTGGACGAGAACCCGCTCAACGACGCCGCCGCCTGGCTCATTGCTACGGGAAAGGGCTTCGCCACCGCCGATCCGATCACCGGCATGAGCAACAGGGCCATCGCCGTCCTCGACGCCGGGGAAGGCGCCGCGCGCCGGATCGAGCTGACCGCGGCCGAGTCGGCCCGGCTGTGCACGCGGGGGTCGCTGCTCGGCTTCCTGGGCAACATCAGCACGATCGGCACCACCGGGCGGGCCCTCATCCAGAGCGTCGAAGGACCCGACGGTGTGATCCGCCACATCCTCCAGGCGCCGGGCATGCGAGTGGGACGTCCCGACGGCGAATCGCCCCAGGACCTGCTCGGCGCGTTCAGCAGCGCCGTCCTGGCCAGCAGCCCCTACAGCCGCGCCCTGACCGAGGCCGTCGCCGACTACGGGCTGCCTCCGGGCGCCGAGCTGGCGCTCGTCGGACACAGCGCGGGCGGGGCGGCGATCATGAACCTGGCGCAGGACCCCGACTTCTGCGCCCGTCACACGGTCACCCACGCCGTCGCCGTCGGCTCACCCGTCGACTTCAAACGCCCCGCCGACCCGCGCACCTGGGTGGCCAGCGTCACCAACCAGCACGACATCATTCCCACCCTCGACGGGCAGGGCGCCGGCACCTGCTTCGACCTGCACCCCGACTGGTACGTGGTCGATTACGGCGATTCCACCCACCTGTTCCCGCACTGCCACAGCATCGAGCAGTACCTCGCTAACCTCGCCGACGACCTGCCCGAGGCTCGCGATCTCATCGAGGAGCGGCTTACGCCGTTCCGGGGGCAGGTCGTGCGTTCCCAGGCGTACCTGCTGTTCGACCACCCGCCCGACCCGGAGGAGTTCCCCTTCCTGACCGTGCCCACCCGCGCCGTGGACAGTCCCGAGGGCACCGTCGAACTGCCGATCAGGTGCCGCGACGGCAACGCGCTCACGGCGTA
This sequence comes from Nonomuraea sp. NPDC049400, assembly GCF_044466425.1. Taxonomy (NCBI): domain Bacteria; kingdom Bacillati; phylum Actinomycetota; class Actinomycetes; order Streptosporangiales; family Streptosporangiaceae; genus Nonomuraea; species Nonomuraea sp. NPDC049400. The sequence continues at coordinate 44,478 of NZ_JBITMP010000058.1, read as the reverse complement.
CTTCGCCGTGAGCGCGACAGCGGCGGCCGGCCTGCTGGAGGGCACGGGGCTCGGCCCGGCCGTTCAGGTGGCGGGCCGTGCGCTGGTCGCCGTGCACGCAGCCTGGAACCGGCACACCAGTGCGGGCGGCTACGGGGAGTTGCATGTCGGCATCGTCGTGCCCGGCCCGTTCCGTCGACGCCCCCGTTCTCCCGTCCAGTCCGACCTGATGAGGCGACGCTCCGGCCTTTCCGTCTGGCCTGACCTGCTGCGGGCGGCGGACCTGCGCCGCTCCGGCAGCTTCCTCGTCGGCTCCGCAGTCGACACCACGATCGTTCGCGCCCTCGGCCCGCGGCTGTGGGGCGGCGAGACGTACCTGACGCCCCTGGAACTCCGGCTCGGCACCCGGTCCGCCCACCTCGCCGTCGGCCAGCTCCTCACTCTGCGTGGACGGCTCGGTCCGGGACTGCCTCTGAGCGATCCCGGCCTGGTCGGCTACACACGCGAGGCCGGTGCCGTGCTGCGGTCCTGCGTCCGGACCCGCGGGCAGGCCCGGCTGCACGCGGCGCCGTCACTGCGGCTGGTCGTCGAGCCGCACTCGACCCACCCGCTGGCCGACCAGCTCCGCGAGCTGGCGCTCGACGGCGCCCGCCCGCTGCTGTGCCTGTCGGCCACCACCCGCCAGACGCTCCGGGACGCCGCCGTCCCGGTGCCGCACGCCTGACGGAGGAGCCATGTCCGCCCAGATCGCCGCGATCATCGCCCACGCCGAAGTCCTGCGTTCGGACGCCCGCGCTCTTGCTGCCTGCGCCGAGCGCCTGCGCGCGATCGAGGCGGGGCTGAAGGCCGGCGGCGGGGCACCGCATTGGCTGCACGCCTCGGTGACCGCCCACCTCGCCGCCTGCGCGGCGGCCGCCGCCGACCTGGAGACGGCCGCGCAGCGCCTGAGCCGCTACGCGGACGAGGCGAGCCCATGACCGGGGCGGTCGGCGAGATGACCGGCGGGCACGGACGCCACCGTGGCGGCGAGGTTTGCAGGCCGTGGAGAGGGCCAGCGCGATCATGGTCGCGCCGGCGGCGCCGCGGGCGGGGGTGAGCAGTTCGGTGGCGTGGATGCGGCCGAGGGTTTGGCGCCGGTCATGCGCCTGCCCTCACCAGCAGGATCACCTCTTCGACGCCGCCGGCGGGTCGCCGGCCGGATTCGATGATCTCGTAGGGTTTGTGAGGTGTTGAGCATCGTCCATAGCGCTCATCGTGCTCGGGTGCCCGCTTCCCCGGCCGACCCGGGCAAGCCTATGGTGCCGCGAGGTCTGTACTTCGTCGCCGCCGGGTTGGCCGCCCTGCTCAATGGATGGGCGTTCGCGGTCGTTCTCGGGGCGGGCGCTCCCGGGGTGCTGGTCGGGGCGTTATACGGGCTGCCGGTGGTTGTGGCGTGGTACCGGCCGATGGTCGCGTGGTGGCTCATGCTGGGGCTGCTTCTCCTGGCGACGGCGCTCAGCGTCGCCGACTGGCGGCCCTGGCTCCTGAGTGAGTCGGTGGCGCAGGCGCCGGTGATGTTCACCCTGGCGCTGGTGTCCGCGCGGCGGGTCACGACCGCGGCGTTCCTGACCACGCTGGCGGCGGGGGTGTTGTCAGTGCTCTGGGTACGGCCCGAGTCGCCGCACGTGGTGCAGGCCATGGTGAGCTGGAGCCTGGAGCTGCTGGCTGTGACGATGATCGGGCACAGCTACAGGATGCGGCGGCTGAGCACCCTGCGGGTCGCGGAGGAGTACGGCAAGCGGCGGCTGCTGGAGGAGCGCGCGCGGATCGCCCGTGAGCTGCACGATCTGGTGGCTCATCACATGTCGGTCATCGCGGTGCAGGCCTCGACGGCCCCGTACCGGATCAAGGGCGGGGCGTCGGAGGAGGTGCTGCGGGAGTTCCGCGACATCAACGCCGCCGCGAGCACCTCGCTGACTGAGCTGCGGCAGCTCCTCGGCGTGCTGCGGGGCGATCGGGACGACCCGCTGACAGCACCGCAACCGAGCCTCGACGGGCTTGCCGAACTGGTGGAGTCGGCGCGGCGGGCGGGCACGCCGGTCCACATGGAGCTGCCGGAGCACACTCCCGAGGTCGGCGCGGCCATGTCGCTCACGGTGTATCGGATCGTGCAGGAGGCGCTGAGCAACGTGATCAAGCACGCCAACGGTGCCGCGACAGCGGTGACGATCGCCCTGGACGGCCGGAACCTCGTGGTCGAGGTGGTCAATGAGGCGGGGGCGGAGTCGGTGCCCGGGTCCGGGTCCGGGTACGGGCTGGTGGGCATGCGCGAGCGGGTGGCCCTGGCAGGTGGCGAACTGTTCGCTGGAACGCTGGCCGACGGGCGTTACGCCGTGCGGGCCGTACTGCCGCAGGGGGAGAAATGATCTCCGTTCTGGTCGCGGACGATCAGGCGATGGTCAGGGCAGGGTTCGCGGCGCTGCTGTCGGCGCAACCCGATGTCGCGGTCGTCGGCGAGGCCGCGGACGGCCTGGAGGCGGTGGACCTGGCCAGGAGGACGCGGCCGGACGTGGCTCTCATGGATGTCCGCATGCCGCATCTCGACGGGCTGGAGGCCACCCGGCGGGTGGTCGAGAGCGTTCCCGGCACCAAGGTGGTGATCCTGACCACGTTCGACATCGACGACTACGTGTACACGGCGCTGCGCGCCGGGGCCAGCGGCTTCCTGCTGAAGGACGCGCCGCCGGCCGATCTGATCAGCGCGGTGCGCGTGGTGGCCGCGGGAGAGGCGTTGCTGGCGCCGTCGGTGACCCGGCGGCTCATCGAGGAGTTCACGAGCAGGCAGTCGATCGACGAGCGCGAGGCGTTGCGGCTGAACGTGCTCACGCCCCGCGAGCTCGACGTGCTCAGGCTCATCGCCGACGGCCAGTCCAACGCCGACATCGCGCGCAGCCTGACGATCGCGGAGGAGACCGTCAAGTCTCACGTGGGGCGGATCCTCGGCAAGCTCCACCTGCGCGATCGCGCGCAGGCCGTGGTGCTGGCCTATGAGAGCGGCCTGGTGGTGGCCGGGCGTCACTCCGCAGAGGCACGGCGGAGCAGACGGTTGCGCTCCTGAGGGTGATCCGCTTACGCCGATCTCACTCCTACCGTCCTCGGCATGATCAGATTGTCGACGGCGGCCATGGTGGCCCGCACACTCTCCCGGGAGTCCGAACTGCGCGGGTTGTCGCAGCTAGTGGGGCGTGGCGACGTGTGCCTGGACATCGGCGCCGCCTACGGGATGTACACCTTTCCCCTCGCCCGCCTGGTGGGGCGCACCGGGCGGGTGCACAGCTTCGAGCCGCTGCGCCTGCCGTACCAGATCCTGGAGTCGGCACGGCAGGCCGCGGGGGCACGCCACGTGATCACCACCAATGCCGCGCTCGGCCCCGCCAACGGGCGGCAGAGGCTCCGCTTGCCGTACCGGTTCGGGCTGCCCAACCACGGCTGGGCTCACCTGCAGGTGGGGTTGAAACGTCCGGGTGATTCCGGGGGCAAGACCCTGGAGGTGCCCGTTTACACCATCGACCACGTGTGTGAGACCCGCAGGATTCCGTGGGTCGACTTCATGAAGGTGGACGTGGAGGGGTTCGAGTCGGCGGTCCTGGAAGGCGGGCGCCGCACGATCGAGCGCCACCGGCCCAACCTCCTGCTGGAGATCGAGGACCGTCATCTCGACAAGTACGGCATGAGCGCGGCCGACGTGACGGAGCCGCTGCTGAGGATGGGATACCGCATGTACATCTGGCGGCGCGGCCGCTGGCAGAGGACCGACGCGACAGACCATCGGCGCCGCAACTACCTGTTCAGCAGCCGGCTTTCCTGACATCGGGCTGGACCGGATCGATGGGGTCACGGGTGAGGTTCTGCGCCCTGGACCCGGACCTGGGCTACAGCTGGTCCCCGTTCTCGATGACGTAGCGCACGCCGGGGTGGGGTCGTCGCCGTGGTGGCGTGCCGCCGCTTTCTGGGCGGTACTCGAAGTGCCACCACTCGTTGTCGTACATGCGGTAGAGGTCGTAGCGGGCGCCGTGTTCCTCGAGCCAGCGCGCGCCTTCGTGGGGGCGCACGTCCAGCGCGATGCCCTTGACGTGGCTGGATTCAGCCGGTGGCAGCACGAGCATTCGTGCCGAGGCCGGGGAGCCGGAGCGGCGCACCTCTTCGTCGAACATGCGTTGTTGGACAACGGGGTCGCGGTAGCCCGAGGTGAGGCCGATGAGCTGGCCGTGACGCCAGAGCGCCTCGGTGCGCGCCGCGGTGAACGCCGCCATGGCACCGTCGGTGAGCCCGGTGAGGTCCTCGGCGGGGAATCGCATCCGTAACGCCCAGCGGCAGGCCAGTTCGCGGGCACGGCCGGGATGGCGGGCGAAGGCCGCGGGCAGCAGGAGCACGGCCAGCACCAACGTGACCGCGGCGTACAGCCGGTCTCGGGGCCGAGGTGGGAGGGTGCGTGGTTCGTCCATGACGACTACGATTGGCGCCGAATGTGCGTGCGTTGTCAGCCGCATGTCACCGTTTCTCGACGGCGGCGACCGTCGGCGCGACCCTCGGCGCGGCTGTCGGCGCGACCGTGACACAACCATGACACGGAGCGGACGCGGCGGAGACACGGCCGGCCGACAGTGGATGGGTTGACCGGCGGGCGGATTACGGAGCGTGCTGTGAAACTCGGCGGCGTGTCGCGAGTGTTGTTGATCGAGGATGACCCGGCCGTGCGGGAGGGCCTCGAGCTGGCCCTGACCCGGCATGGGCACCGGGTGCGCGCGGTGGAGTCCGGCGAGCAGGGGCTGGACCGGCTGCGTGCGGACCTTCCCGACGTCGTCGTGCTCGATCTGATGCTGCCTGGCATGGACGGGTTCGAGGTCTGCCGCCGCATCCGGGCCACCGGGGAGGTGCCGATCATCATGCTGACCGCGCGCGGCGACGACATGGACGTGGTGGCCGGGTTGGAGGCGGGCGCCGACGACTACGTGGTCAAGCCGGTGCAGCCCAGGGTGCTCGACGCACGCATTCGCGCGGTGCTCCGGCGGATCGGCCGGGACCAGGCGGAGCTGGAGCGGTACGGGGACCTGACCATCGATCGGGCCGGGCTGGTGGTCGCCAACCGCGGCGTGCCGGTCAGCCTCGCCCCGACCGAGCTGCGCCTGCTGCTCGAGCTCTCCGGCACGCCGGGCCGGGTGCACAGCCGCCAGCAGCTGCTGGAGTCGGTGTGGGAGCATGGGTATTTCGGCGACTCGCGTCTCGTGGACGCATGCGTGCAGCGGTTGCGCGCGAAGATCGAGGACGACTCGGCGGCGCCCGTCTACGTGCAGACGGTGCGTGGGTTCGGGTACCGGTTCGGGCCGGTGTGAGCCGCCCGTGGCACCTCGGCCGAGCCTGGGGCTGCATGCCCGGCTGCTGTTCGCGTTCGCACTGCTGTGTGTGGTCACCGCGGCCGCGGTGGGCGGCTGGATCTATGTCGAGGCCCGCACCGCCATCCTGCAGCGGGCCCAGGATGCCGCGGTGCAGGCGATGACAAGCCGCCTGCAGGCGCTCTACCCGTTGCGGAGTGCGACGCCGGACCAGGCCGAGCTCGGCGAGCTCGCCGCCGCCGTGACCGACAAGTACAGCTTCGCGGTCGCCGTCTACCAGGAGGAGCACGCGCTGGCCGGCCCGCCGGGGCGCTGGAGGCCGGGCGAGAACGCGCCGGTCCTGACTGTCGGGGCGATTCCACCGGGGCTGCGGCGGGTGGTGGCCGGCGGCGACGTCGCGTGGCAGCGCGTGGTGTGGCAGGGGGCGCCCTACCTGATCATGGGCACGCCGTTGGTGATCGTCGAGGGGGACGGGAAGTGGTGGGTGTCCGGCATCGAGGTCTACGTCGTACGCAGCCTGTTTCCCGAACAGCACAGCATCGACGAGCTCGCCGCACGCGCCTGGCTCACCGGCGGGGCGGCCCTGGCGTTCGCGGTCGTCCTCGCGTTGCTGGCCTCCCGTGGCGTGCTGCGCCCGGTGCGCGAGCTCGGCCGGGCGGCACGCCTGCTGGGCGAGGGGCAGCTGCGGACCAGGATCGCGGTGCGCGGCTCCGACGAGCTGGCCGACGTGGCACGCACGTTCAACAACACCGCCGCGGAGCTGGAACGGCACGTCAAGCAGCTGCGCGAGATGGAGGCCGACGCCCGCCGGTTCGTGGCCGACGTGTCCCACGAGCTGCGCACCCCGCTGGCCGCGCTCGCCGCGGTCGCCGACGTACTCGACGAGGAGGCGGCCCGGCTGCCCGAGCCCGCCGGCAGGGCCGCCAGGCTGGTCAGCCAGGAGACGCTCAACCTCACCGGGCTGGTGAACGACCTCATCGAGATCAGCAGGTTCGACTCCGGCGTCGCGGCCCTCGCGCTGAACGAGATCGACGTGGCCGAGCTGGTGCGCGCGACCCTGCGTACCCGGGGCTGGTCGGAGCAGGTGGACACCGAGCTCCCACCCGGAGTGACGGCACGGCTGGACCCGCGCCGGGTGGACGTCATCCTCGCGAACCTGGTCGGCAACGCCCTGCGGCACGGCGAGCCACCGGTGTCGGTACGGCTTCGCGCCGAGGCGGACCGGGTCACTCTCGAGGTCCGCGACCACGGACCGGGGCTGGACGAAGCGGTGCTGCCGCACGTGTTCGACCGGTTCTACAAGGCCAGCGCGGCCAGGGCCAGGTCCGAGGGCAGCGGCCTCGGCCTGGCCATCGCGCGGGAGAACGCGCGTCTGCACCGAGGCGACCTCACCGTCGCCAACGCCCTGGACGGCGGCGCCATGTTCACGCTGCGCCTGCCACGCCGGGCACACGATCCGGACGGAGGCCCCGAGTGAGGCCCCGGCTCGCCCGCCGCATGCTCGCCGCGGGCCTCGTCTCGCTCGTCGCCGTGGCCGGCTGCGGCGTGCGCCCCAGCGATGTCATCCCCGCCGGCGACCCGCCGAGCGGACGCGTCGCCCCGCCGAACGGACGCGCCGTACCACCCGCGACGATCACCCTCTATCTGGTGAAGAAGGGCCGGCTCAGCGCGGTGACGCGGCCCACTTCTCGTCCGATGTTCCAGGCGGACACGCTCGCGCTGCTGGCAGCCGGACTCACCGCGACGGAACGGGCGCAGGGACTCACCACCGACGTCCCGCCCGAAGCCGGCCCGTTCTCGGTGACCGCCAAGCCGGCCGGCCACCTGGTGGTGGCCCTGTCCACTCCGGCCGGCGAACTGTCCGCACTGGCCGTCAAGCAGATCGTGTGCACGGCCGCCGCCACGGCGCCGGAAAGCCCTGCCCAGGTCACCGTCACCGGTGCCGGGCAGAGCGTCGGCCCCCGGAAATGCCCGGGGCAACGGTAGCGACCTGGCCCTCTACTGCGGTCAGGCGGCAGCGCGTTCGTCGAGCGGCCGCCGGCGCAGGCGCGCGTGCTCGATGGCGGGTGGGTTGTAGGCCATGTCGAGCGTGCCGATGTCGGTGCCGGGTGGCACGATCTCGTCGATCCGGTCGAGGATCTCGTCGGTGAGCGTGACGTCGACGCCGGCGAGCAGGTCGTCGAGGTGCTCCATGGTGCGCGGTCCGGTGATCGCGGACGTGACGCCGGGGTGGGCGATCGCGAAAGCCATGGCCAAGTGGGTCAGCGGCATCCCGGCGTCCTGGGCGAGCGGGATGAGCTGCTCGACAGCGTCCAGACGGCGCTCGTCGCTCAGGTGCCTGAAGCCGAACCGGGACCGGTGTGTGGTGTTCTGCTGATTCTTGCGGTAGCGGCCGGTGAGCAGGCCTCCGGCGAGCGGGCTCCAGACCAGGGTGCCCATGCCGTACTGCTGGACCACGGGGAGGACCTCGCGCTCGATGCCGCGGTTGAGTATCGAGTACGGAGGCTGCTCGGTGCGCAGCCGGGTCAGCCCGCGCCGCTCGGCGACCCAGTGGGACTGGACGATGTCCGAGGCCGGCAGCGAGGAGGTGCCGATGGCCCGGACCTTGCCGGCACGCACCAGGTCGGTGAGCGCCGACAGAGTCTCCTCGATGTCGGTGTCGGGGTCGGGCCGGTGAATCTGGAACAGGTCGACGTAGTCGGTGCCCAGGCGGCGCAGCGAGCCGTCCAGGGCGCGGACCAGCCAGCGGCGTGAGGCGCCCGACCGGTTGGGAACGACCGGGGTGGCGCCGCTGGGGTCGTAGTCCACGGGAAAGCGGGCCTTGGTGGCGAGCACCATGTCGTCGCGGCGCCCCTTGAGGGCCTTGCCCACGATCTCCTCGGACTCGCCGTGGGAGTACATGTCGGCGGTGTCGATGAAGTTGATCCCCGCGTCCAGGGCCTTGTGGATGATCTTGATCGAGTCGTCGTGGTCAGGGTTGCCGACGGCGCCGAACATCATCGCGCCGAGCGCGTAGGGGCTGACCTTGATGCCGGTCCGGCCCAGAGTGCGGTACTGCATGACGCTTCTCCTGGGGTTGTGGTCGAGGTGTGGTGAGGGCTCGTTCGGGATGCCGTACGCTGAACGAAGCGGAACGCCTTTCCGGAACTATACGGAAAGGCTTTCCGGTTAAGCAAGCGAAGGAGTGCTGTGACGGAGAACACGGCGCCGGCCGGAGTGGACTCGACCGGCTCGGCGGATGCGGGCGGACCCGGACGCGGGTCGCGTCGGCTGCGCGCCGACGCGCAACGCAACATCGACTCCTTGCTCGAAGCAGCGAAGGCGGTCTTCGGCACGTCAGGCGTGGACGCGCCCGCCAAGGAGATCGCCGATCTGGCCGGCGTCGGAGTCGGAACGCTGTACCGGCACTTCCCGCAGCGCTCAGACCTGGTCAAGGCCGTGTTTCAGCGCGAGGTGGATGCCTGCGCCGACGCGGCTCCGGCGCTGAGCGCAGCGCACGAGCCAGTGGTAGCACTCGCGAAGTGGCTCCACCGGTACACCGAGTTCATCGCGACCAAACGAGGACTCGCCGCAGCCCTCCACTCGGGCGATCCGGCCTTCGACGCCCTGCCCGGCTACTTCATGCAGCGACTCGGCCCCGCCCTTGGGTCACTGCTCGAAGCCGCGACAGCAAGTGGCGAGATCCGTGCCGGCATCAGCCCCAAGGACCTCCTGTACGCCGTCGCCAATCTGTGCATGCCGGTGACGGACGAGGGCGTCGCCTACAGCCAGCGCATGGTCGCGCTGCTCATCGACGGACTACGCTACGGCGCCGGCACGAGCCAGGCTCGCTCCTGAAGCCGTACACAGACCGGTTGCGCCGGTCTTGCGAGTGCCCTTGGCACGGAGCCTGGACGGCTGCGATTTCCCGGTCATGATGGGAGCGAGCCGACCTCCCTCCGAAGGGTGTCCCGCATGCCTAAGTTCGGGCTTATCGTGCCGTGCTCACTGCTTCCTTTCGGGCTGGGCCTGTCTGTCCTGATCGTATTGGTCCTCGAATGGCTGGCGCCGGACGTGATCCCGTTCGAGCTGGGCACCTTCTGGGCGGTCCGGCAGCCCTTCTGGACGGCCTTCGGCGACTCGATCGTGCAATCCTGGCCCGTGCTCGCCGCCGGGGTGCTGATGACGCTGATCTTCCTCCCCGCCAAGCGGCAGCAACAGCGCCACCTGGCTCTGTACGGCGCGCCGGAGGGCCGGGTGGTCACGCTCGGCCCCGGTGCGGTCCTCTTCAACAGCGCGCTGGAGGAGGTCGTCTTCCGGTGGCTGCTGTTCTACGCGGCGATCGCCGGCGCGGTGGCGATGGACTACATCGTGCTCGGGTTCGCCGAGCTCCACCCGGTCCGATGGTTCTTCACCGAGCTGCTGATCCCGGCCGCCGACTGGGCCACCGCCGGGCGGCTGCACGAGGTGCTCACCGCCGGCCCATGGACGGTGGCCGCCGCCATGCTCACCAGCAACGGCCGGTTCCGCAACGGCCACGCCTACCAGGGGCTTCTCGGCTTCGCCTGGTCCTGGTACATGGGGATGTTCCTGTTCCTGATCATGTTCGAGCACGGCCTCCCGCTGGCGATCGCCGTACACGTGGCCTACAACCTGGTCATCCTGGCCGTCCACCTGGCCATCGTGGGCACGATGCCGCGCCTGCTGCTGCTCGAGCGACCACCCCTCCCGTACGAGGGGGAAGAATGATGTGCGCAGGCCAGGCGCACGAGGTCGCGCTCCAGCACTGGATCGAGACCACCATGACGTTCAAGTCCGTCGTCGGCCGGCACGAGACGATCAACCGGCTCGGCGCGAAGCTCACCCGCACCGAGGACCTGCGCACCGCCAACCGCTCCGCCTCGAACGGCCGCCATCCGCTACCGCACCGCCGCGACGCCCGGCCTCGAAGAGGCGGTCTGTCGTACGACAAGTGAACCGCCGGGCGGGGGCGGACGAGCTGTCCACGGCCCGTGGCAAGTTGCCCGACCGCGGTGTCGATGCTCTTCGGGCTGCCTCCCGGCGATGCTCGAGTTCGGCTCGAACGCCGCGCCATCGGCCTTCAAGCGCGACTGGCCGGCGCCCGGCTTCACTTGGACGGGCATCGAGGCCTTCACCGCCAGTTCCTGCTGGAGGAGGAGTAACGGCGAGGCCGATCCATGCTCCCGGCTGTCGGCGACACATGGACTGACCGACCAGATGAACGAGCGAAAGGTGCTTCCATGCCTACATCACCCTTACCCACCATCACGGATCCGGCCGCCGTCTCGGCTGACCAGACCCGCATCGGCTACCGCACCGTAGGCACCGGACCGAACCTCGTCCTGGTCCAGGGCGCCATGGGCACCTGCGAGAACTTCACCGAGCTCGCCGGCCTGCTCTCCGGCTCCTTCACCGTGATCCTGCCCGACCGCCGCGGCCGCGGCCTCAGCCCACGCCCGTTCGAGCCCGGCTATCAGGCCGCCCGGGACATCGAAGATCTCGCCGCCGTGCTCAACGCCACCGGCGCCACCGACATCTTCGGACTCAGCACCGGCGCCCTGCTGGCCCTCGAAGCCGCCCGCACACTCCCCAACATCCGGCGCGTCGCGGCCTTCGAACCCCCCATCTACCTCGACGGCCTGCCGACCGAGCTCATCGCGCGCTTCCACCGCGAGACCATCCGCGACGACCTGCCCGCCATGCTGATCACCGCCATGAAACTCACCGGCCTCGCCCCGCGCCCGGTCGAGCTCATTCCCCGGCTCCTCCTGGAGGCCGCCATGCGCCTCGTTCTGCGCCGCGAGGCTCGGGGGAAGCCAGGGCGTTATGCCTCGACGGCTGAACTGGCCCGAGCCCTGCCCTATGACATCGCCGTCGTCGAGCAACTCCAGGACATCACCCACTACAGCGCCATCGACGCCGAAGTCCTGCTCCTCGGCGCCGAACAAAGCCCGCCGTACATGCGAGCGGCACTGGACACCCTGGCCAACACCCTCCCCACAGCGGAACGCATCGAACTGGCCGGCGTCGGCCACGGCGCGGCCTGGAACACCGACCGCAGCGGCAACCCCCACACGGTGGCCCCCGCCCTACGCCGCTTCTTCACCCCCGCACAACCGAACTGAGCAGGCCAGCCCAGAGTCAGCCGGCGCATCCGCCGCTGCGGATGGTGCCCCCGCCTTCCGGGTACGTTCGTCGTGTTCGCCATCTCCGCCATGAACGAGGCCCTGTCATGCAAGCCATCACGGTCCGAGACCGCTCCGCCGGCCTAGCCGGGCTTTCCCTGGCGGAAGTGCCGTACCCCCGCGCCGCCGAGAACGACGTCATCGTGCGGGTGCACGCTGCCGGGTTCACCCGCGGGGAGCTCGACTGGCCGGCGACGTGGTCCGATCGCGCGGGCCGCGACCGTACGCCGAGTGTGCCCGGGCATGACGTGTCCGGTGTCGTCGCCGAGTTGGGGTACGGAACCACCGGCCTGACCGTCGGCCAGCGGGTGTTCGGCGTGACCGACTGGGCCCGCAACGGTTCATTGGCCGAGTACGTGGCAGTGGAGGCGCGCAACCTCGCGCCGCTGCCGGCCGGCGTCGACCACACCGTGGCCGCGGCGCTGCCGATCTCAGGGCTGACCGCATGGCAGGGGTTGTTCGACCACGGCCACCTCGCTGCCGGCCAGACCGTCCTGATCCACGGCGCCGCGGGCGGCGTCGGTTCCATCGCGGTGCAGCTCGCACGCGAGGCAGGAGCCCGAGTGATCGGCACCGGCAGGACCGGCGACAGGGACACCGCACTCCGTCTCGGCGTGGATGCCTTCCTGGACCTGCAGTCCGATCCCTGGAGGACGCCGGCCAGGTCGACGTGGTGTTCGACGTGATCGGCGGCGACATCCTGGACCGCTCGGCGGCGCTCGTGCGAGCCGGCGGCACGCTCGTCACCATCGCCTCGCCGCCCACGGTCCGGCCCCGGGACGGGCGGGCGATCTTCTTCGTCGTCGAGCCCGACCGCGCCCAGCTCGCGGACCTGGGCCGGCGGCTCCGGGACGGGCGGCTGCGCCCGATCGTCGGGGCCGTGCGGACACTCGCCGAGGCGTCATCCGCGTTCGCCCCCGGCCAGCGCACCCGCGGCAAGACGATCATCCGGGTCGCGGAAGACGAATAGCCGGCCACGTACGCGGCGGTGTGGCGCTCTCCTCCGACGCGGTCCAGGACCGGCTGCGCCTGGGCAGACCGTGACGAAGGCTTGAACCCGTCCTTGGCCGGCCTCGAAACACCTGGGGCAGCGTACTCAGGCAACTCCACTCCGTCTGGGCAGGAGAGCCGTCATGATCCGAATACGGTATGCCTGTGGCTTTCTGGCTGCCGGCATGGTCGCGGCAACCGTCGGATGCGCTCCCCCAACTGTGCATGCGACCGGCACGGTGCCGGTTACCGCCACGCAATCGCAACCACCTTCCGAGACCCTGACGCCTCTGCTGGAACGGGCGCTGCCGAATGTCAAAGGCAAGACGTTCACCTCGGCGATCGCCGACTTCCCGCCCGCTGCACGTGCGGTGCCGCATCGGCACGGCAACGCTTTCGTGCACGCGTACGTGCTTGAGGGCACCGTACGCAGCCAGCTGGCCGGCGAGCCCGTACGCACGTACCGCCAAGGCGAGAGCTGGGTCGAGCCACCGGGCGCCCACCATGTGCTCACCGAGAACACCAGCAGGACAAAGCACGCGAAGCTGCTGGTGACCTTCATCTCCGACACAGGAGATGAGCTCAAGGTCGAGGACCCGCCGAACTAGCCGCCGCCAGAGCTGACGAAAGGACTCCCATGAGCTTCGAACATTCGCACCACCTCGAGAACCCCAACGCGACTACTCCGCCGCCGAGGATCGAACTCATCTCGTCGGTGCCGGCGCCGCCGCCGATGCCCGACAACGCCGAGGCGATGACGATCCTGGTCACTCTGCCGCCGGGCAGTGAGGGAAACCCGCCGCACCGCCACACCGGTCCGGCGTTCGGGTACCTCATCCGAGGTGAGATGATCTTCGAATTGGAAGGCGAACCGCAGCGCGTCATCAAGGCCGGAGAGTCGTTCTGGGAGCCGGGCGGCGACCTCATCCATTACCAGGACGCCAATAATCTCCCGGACGCCGAAACCGAGTTCGTTGTCACGATGTTCGGTGTGGCCGGGCAGCCGATGCTCATCCCGGTGAGCGCGGAAGAGCTCGAAGAGCGGCGGGACCGCCGAGCGCCTCGCCCTTGACCACTGCGCGGAGGCCGGCTTCCGGGACCGGGTAAGCAGCACATGCCGCTGCGATGCCCGTCAAGTGAGATCGACATCCTCGCCGGAGTACCCGACTGCTCCTGACATGCCATTGACACGTCTCCATCAGGAGATCTACGATCCGGTCGAATCGATTCGCTAGTGGGCCCGCGAAGCTAGCTCGCACGCCTCGGTTGTTCTTGGCTGCATGCGTTCGAATCGGTTCTCAGTCCCGTTGCAAATCGTTGGGTCCCCCACTCCCCTAGGAGCCACCCATGAGGACGACCACGCAACGACCGCCCGGCAGACGCCTCGCACTCGTCTCCCGGCTCCTGGCCGGGATGCTCATCGCCGCCATCCTCCCGGCCACCCCGGCGCCGGCGCAGGCCGCGGACGAATCCATCAGCGTCGACTTCGCCGTGGCCGGCGGCGCCCCGGCCTACCGCGCGTCCGGGTGGATCTACGGCATGACGGAGAACGCGTCCGGGCCGGCGGACCACTTCTTCCGTGACGTGAAGTTCCGGTACATGCGGGCCGGCGGCGCCCAGCTCGGCTCACCCGGCGGCTGGGTGTCGGGCGCCTACGAGCGCAGGTGGAACGCGACGCTGGCCCAGGCGCGCCGGACGATCGCGCTCGGCGGCCAGTTCATCATCCTCCCGCACGACCTGTGGGGCGCCGACGGATACCCGATCTCGCGCTTTCCCGGCGACGGCGGCAACTGGTCCGACTACGACGCCTTCCTCACCCGCCTGATCAACGACGTGCGGGCCGCCGGGATCACCGTGCAGTGGGACATCTGGAACGAGCCGAACCTCTCCCTGTTCTGGAACCGCCCGCAGGCCCAGTACTTCGAGCTGTGGCGCCGCAGCCACCAGCGCATCCGCGCCGCCTTCCCGAACCACCTGATCGTCGGCCCCAGCTGCGCCTGCGTACCCTCCACCACACACAGCTGGTGGAACGCCTACCTCGACTTCGTCCGCGCCAACAACGTCGTCCCCGACATCGTCAGCTGGCACTCCCTGCCCGGCGACCCGGTGGCCAACGTGTCGGCCGCCAACACCACGCTCGACGCCCGCGGCATCCCGCACCCACGGCCGTACCAGATCAACGAATACGCCGCGGCCAACGAGCAGAACCCGGGAGACGGGTCGTGGTACATCGCCCGGCTGGAACGGGCAGGCGCCGACGGGCTGCGCGCCAACTGGGCGAGCGCCGGCAACCTGCACAACGATCTCGCGAGCCTGCTCGTCCGCAACAGCGCAGGTCAGCACCTACCCAAGGGCGAATGGTGGGTCTACCGCTTCTACGCCTCCCAGACCGGCCAGGTCGTGTCGGTGACCCCGAGCGCGTCGTACGACGCCTTCGCCACCAAGACGACCGGCATGGCCAAGATCCTGGTGGGCGGCGGCGGGACGACCGGCAACATCGCCGTCAATCTCCGGCGGCTCGACACCACCAGCGGCATCGTGCAGAACAACCAGGTCCGCGCGGTCGTCCAACGCATCCCGTACAACGGCGGCGGCGCCGTGCAGGGGCCGATCACCGTACAGAACACGGTCCTGACGCTGTCCGGCAACGGCGCCACGCTGAACCTGCCCCACACCAACGCCGACGAGACGTTCACCATCACGCTGCTGCCTCCGTCGGAGGGCGGCTTCTCCTCCGTCGCGGTCGCGCAGCACTCCCAGCAGTGCCTGGACAACACCGACCTCAGCACCGCCGACGGCAACGTGCAGCAGCAGTTCTTCTGTGAGGGCGGCGATCAGCAGCTGTGGAACTTCCGGCCGGTCGCCGGCGTGGCCGGCACCTACACGCTGGTCAACCAGCAGAGCGGGAAGTGCCTTGACGTGAGCGCGTCGTCCACGGCTGACGGCGCGCCGGTACGCCAGTGGGCGTGCGGCAGCGGAGCGCAGAACCAGCAGTTCACCCTGCGCAGGGTCACCTATGCGGGCAACGATCCCCGGGACCACCAGCTCGTCGCCCGTCACAGCGGCAAGTGCGTCGACGTCAGCACCATCTCGACCGCGCCCAGGGCTCCCATCCACCAGTGGACCTGCAACCCGGCGGGCCAGGCCAGTCCGCTCAACCAGACCTGGCGGCTCTGGGGCCGGTGACCACTCCGGTCGCCGGTGATCCTCGGCGGCACGGATCTATGTGCTGTGCGCCCCGGTCATGAGCGCGGCCAGGTCTTCGGGGTGCAGGAACGACGGGGGCGGTGGTGGGCCCCAGTTGAACAGGCCGAGGGCGCCTTCGAGGGTCTCCGGGGTCCAGAGTTGGTCGTCGATGATGCAGTCCATGTCGGAGTAGTACTCGCTGAAGTTGCCCGCGGGGTCTTTGAGGTACCAGAAGAAGTTGGACCCGGCGTGGTGCCGGCCCAGCCCCCATACGTGCCGTTCGGGGTGGTCTTCCAGCATGCGCGTCGCGCCGCGGCCGATGTCGTCGATGTCGTCGACCTGCCAGGAAGTGTGGTGCAGGAAGGTGATGGGAGCCTTGAGGACCAGCATGTTGTGGTGGTCGGTCGAGCAGCGCAGGAACGCCCCGGCGTCCTTGACGTAGTCGCTGGCCTTGAAGCCGAGCCCGTCGCGGAAGAAGGCCGTGGTGACGGTGAGGTCGGTGGTCGCCAGCACGGCGTGTCCGAGCTTGCGGGGCCGTACGGGGTCGGTGCGCAGGATTCCGGGCGCGCGGGTGCCGATGCGGTCATGGCGGCCAGGGCCGTTGTACGGCGTGCCCGCCCGAGGGTCCTGGGCGAGGCGGTCCTCGATCTGGACGACGGCGCGAACCCCGGTGACCAGGTCGTTGGCGACGAGCCGGGCGGGACCGAGCTGGGCGGGGACGTCCAGGGCACGCAGCCGGGAGGCGGCGGCTGCCAGGTCGTCGTGGTCGTCGGCGCCGATCCGCACCTCGACCAGGCGCCGGGTCGGAGCCGTGACCACACGGAGCTGGTCACCACCGTCGGTCGTGGCCAGCCATCCGTCCGCGCCGGGCCGCAGGCCGAACTCGGTGTAGTAGGCGATGGTTTCCGCGGGGTTGGGCACCCCGATGGTGATCGAGCTGAGCCGGTGCAGCGCCATCACGCGCCTCCTTCGACAAAGGTCTGGCGGAGCTCGCCGATGCCTTGAATGTAGGACACGAGATCGTCGCCGGCAGCGGTCGACATCCTCGCGGGCGCCACCGCCTACGCGCTGATGGCCACGAACCTGCTCCTCGTCGGGTCGATCGTGCTGGCGATCAACACGAAGGTGCGCCCCTGACCTGTC
This sequence comes from Nonomuraea sp. NPDC049400, assembly GCF_044466425.1. Lineage (NCBI taxonomy): Bacteria > Bacillati > Actinomycetota > Actinomycetes > Streptosporangiales > Streptosporangiaceae > Nonomuraea > Nonomuraea sp. NPDC049400. The sequence continues at coordinate 27,623 of NZ_JBITMP010000058.1, read as the reverse complement.
AAAGCCGGATCACGTCCTGGTTCGCCTCTCGTGGGCGGCGGCGAGGATGAGGTAGGCGCCGGCCGTCCAGGTGTAGGCGCGATCGCGCAGGCCCTCGCCGGTGCGGGCGTCGAAGTTCTCGGCGAACCCCGACTTCTCGCACAGCGCGCGGAAGCGGGCGCTGATCTGGTCGGCCAGCTCCGGGTGCCCGGCGCGGCGCAGACCGTCCTCGATCAGGACGGTCGAGGGCGCCCAGATGGGGCCACGCCAGTAGCCGTCGTCCTGGTAGTGCTCAGAGTCAGGCAGCTCCGTGGCGGGGCCGAACGCGGTCAGGTGCTGCTCGATCCGGGCGGCCAGGGCCGTGCGGACGGGGTGCGGCAGCTCCTCCCCCAGTGTGATCGGCATGAGGTCGAGCAGGCTGGAGCTGGACCAGGTGCGTCCGGAGTGCGCGCCGCGGGCGACGAACCGTTCGCCGTCCCACAGCTCGGCGAGGAGGGCGTCGCGCATCCGGTCGGCCTGTTCGCTCCATCGGGCGGACGCGTCCTGGTCGGTGGCCAGGCGGGCCAGTTCGCGCATCTGGAGGACGAGGAAGGCGGCCAGGTCGGCGGTCTCGACGACGCGCTCGGGGTCGAAGGTGGTGGCGTTGTCCCAGCCGCTGTCGTTGCCGTGCTGGTAGTGCGGCAGCGCCCGGCCCGGGGCACGCCGGGCGTCGAGCCAGAACGTGGTCCAGCGTTCCAGCAGTGGATAGACGTCGGGCGCCGGAGGAGGGAGGTGGCGCAGGGCCCAGCCGTGGATGGGGGGCTTGACGAAGTTGTAGAGGAGCTCGGAGTGGGTGACGGAGTCGGGCAGCGCGCCGGCGGCGTCCTGGTGGTCGAAGGGCAGCAGGAACTGGTCCCAGGCCAGGTCGGGCAGGCCGCCTGCGAGGGCGATGGCGTTGAAGCAGTGGTCCCAGCTCCACACCTTGTCCATCCAGTGCTTGGACATGAGCACGGCCGGCCGGGTGACGAACCCGGCCGGGCGGACGGTGGCCGACCACAGCACGTAGGCGGCCAGTTCGGCGGCGGGCGTGCGGTCGCTGCGCCAGGGCGCGACCGCCGCGGCGAACGCGTCGAACTCGGCCCGCGCCGCCTTGGCCACCTGCTCGAAGGCGTCTGTGCCGGCGTAGGGGGCGCGGGCGGTCTCGTACTCCTCGATGGCGATCTCCCAGTCGCCGCCGAGGACGAGACCGCGTTCGCCGCTGCCCAGCGCCTGCGTGCCGCGGTGTTCGGCCTGCCCGGCCAGGAGGGTGATCCGGTAGCGGCGGCCGGTCTGGTAGACGGTGAAGACGTACGAGCCGTCGACGGGGTCCTGGTAGAAGTACGGGCCGCTGAACGGCGTCAGTACGGGGTCGGCGGCCAGCAGGCGGAGCCCGAGGCCGCGGCCTTTGACCCGTACGGTGTCGGGGTTCTCGTAGGCGAGGTCGATCCGGCCGTCGTCGCGGCTCCAGGTGAGCTGGTGCGGGGTGGCGGTGATGGCGGCCTCGGCGGTGGGGATCAGCCGCAGGATCGCGTGCATGCCGGTCTGGTGCGAGACCAGGTGCACGTCCTCGGCGTAGGTCTTCTCCGCCACCACGGGCGAGAAGCCGAACCAGGATCCGCGGTAGCTGAACGGGATTTCCCGCAGGGAGAACACCGGGCCTGAAGCGGCGGCGGTCATGAAGCGAAGGTCCCTTCTCAGTCTTTGACGGCGCCCGCGGTGACGCCGGCGGCGACGTAGCGCTGGGCGACGACGAGCAGGATGGTGGCCGGGATGGAGGCGATCACGGCGGTGGCCATGATGGCGTTCCACTCCTGGTTGTTGTTGCCGATGTAGTGGTAGATGCCGAGGGTGATCGGCTGGTGGTCGCCGCCCTGATCGAGGGTGGAGGCGAAGATGAAGTCCGACCACGCCCACAGGAATGCGAACAGCGACACGGTGATGATGGAGTTGCGGCTGACGGGCAGCACGATCGAGATGAACGTACGCACCACCCCGGCGCCGTCGGTGCGGGCGGCCTGCAGCAGCTCCTCGGGGATGCCGGACATGAACGTGGTCAGGATGAGCACCGCGAACGGCACGGCGAGGGTGGAGTCGGCCACGATCAGCCCGGGAACGGTGTTGAGCACGCCGGTGGACAGGAAGATGGCGTAGAAGCCCATCGCCATGATGATCCCGGGGATCATCTGCGCGATGAGCAGCACGAAGCTCAGCGCCCCGCCCCCGCGCGGGCGCAGCTTGGCCAGCGAGTACGCCGCCGGCGCCGCGAGCAGCAGGGTCAGCGCCACCGTGCCCAGCCCGACGACCAGGCTCACCCCCAGGTAGGGCAGCTGCTGGTCCAGCACCGCCCGGTAACCGTCCAGGGTGCCGTCGACCGGGAACCAGTTCGGCGGGCTCTTGCGCATGTCCTGGTCACGAGTGAACGACACGTTGATCATCCAGTAGACCGGGAACAACATCACGGCGGTCAGCACCAGCCCGGTCGCGGTCTTGAGCCGCCTCATGCCGCGCCTCGTATCGGGCCTCATATCGGGCCCTGCCTTCGCTGCACGCGGATGTAGACCAACCCGAAGGCCAGCGCCGTCACGATCAGCAGGTTGCCGACCGCGGCGCCGGGCCCGAAGGAGGGCATGAGGTTGCCGAACCCGAGCCGGTACGACCAGGTCGCGAACGTGGTGGACGCGCCGCTCGGCCCGCCCTTGGTCATGATCCAGATGATGTCGAACACCTTCAGCGTGTAGACCAGGCCGAGCAGCAGCGTGATCGCCGACACCGGCCGCAGCAGCGGGAACGTCACCTTCCAGAACCGCTGCCGGCCATTGGCGCCGTCCAGCGCGGCGGCCTCGTAGATGGCCGGTGAGATCGCCTGCAGCCCGGAGTAGAGCACCACGAGGTTGAACGGGATGCCGATCCAGATGTTGGCGATGACGACCGACCACAGCGACCAGTCAGGCGAGGTCAGCCAGTTGACCGGCCCGATCCCGAGCCAGGCCAGGACGGCGTTGACCACGCCGGAGTCGCTGTTGAGCATCCACGACCAGGTCGAGCCGGAGACGATCAGCGGCAACAGCCACGGCACCAGGAACAGTCCCCTGAGCGTGGCCGACAGCCGGAAGTTCTTCTGGAAGAACAGCGCCAGCGCGAGCCCGATGCCGAACTGGAAGGCCAGCGACACCAGCGTGAACACCACCGTGTGCCACAGCGCGGGCCCGAAGGTCGCGTCGGCGAACACCTTCGCGTAGTTGGCGAACCCGGCGAACGGGGCGTCCCCCTGCACGAACGAGCGCACGGTGTAGTTGCGCAGGCTCAACTCGACGTTGCGGTAGAGCGGGTAGGCGTAGAACACCAGCAGGTAGAGCACCACCGGGGCGAGAAAGGCCCATGCTGCCCACTGGCCTGATCGCACGCGTGCCGCCCGATGACCTCGTGCCGTCGTTCGGGCGGGACGCGCCGGCGCCTGGATGACTCGGCTCATGCTGCTACTGGGTCGCGCTCGCCGCAGCCGACTGCGCCGCCGCCATCGCCTCCTGGGGAGACTTGGACCCGCTCAGTGCCGCCTGCACCGCGCCCCACATCGGCTCGGAGATCTTCGGATACTTGGTGCCCAGATCGTCGCTGGTGCGTCCCTTGGCCGCCTTGACCGCCTCCACCCACACCTTCAGGTCGGGCGTGGCCGCCACCTGCTTGGCCTGCACCGCCTCCGTGGGCGCGACGTAGGACAGGGTGGTGGTCGTGGTCAGCGAGTTGTCGGTGCTGGTCAGGCAGGTCACCAGCTTCTGGGAGGTGGCGTAGCGGCCGGTGTCGGACTGCACGGGGATGCTGACGAACTCGCCGCCGGTGGGGGCGGGCGCGGTGCCGCCGCCCTTGCCGGGGACCGGGATGATGCCGTAGTCGAAGCCGGCTTTCTTGGCGTTGGCGAGCTGCCAGGTGCCGTTCTCGGCGAAGGCGTAATCGCCGCCGGCGAACTCCTGCCAGCTGGTGGTCTGGGTGTTGTTGATGACGGAGTTCGGGGCGTACCCCTTCTTCAGCCAGTCGGTCCACAGCGCCACGGCCGAGACGCCCTCGGGCGAGTCGAGCTTGGTGAGAGCGGCGCCGGAGCCCCAGAACCAGGGCAGGAACTGGAAACTGCCTTCCTCGGTGCCGATCGCCGAGAACGTGATGCCCTTCTTGCCCGCCGCCTTCACCTTCGCCAGCGCCGCCGTCAGGGATGCCCAGTCCTTCACCGAGGCGATGTCCACCCCGGCCTCCTTCAGAACCTCCTTGTTGTAGTACAGGGCGAGCGTGTTGGCGCCGATCGGGACGCCGTAGGTCTTGCCGCCGCTCTGGCCTGCCGCCAGCAGGTTCGGCGCGATCGCGGAGACGTCGAGCTTGTTCTCCTCGGTGGTGGTGAGCACCCCCGCCTCGGCCAGCGTGGAGACGACCGGATTGTCGACGATCAGCACGTCCGGCGAGTTGCCCTGCTGAGCCGCCAGCAGCGCCTTGTTCGTCAGGTCGCTGGTGTCGTAACCGGTGCGCTCGACCTTCACCCCGGCGTCGGTGCCGCACTTCTCCAGCAGGCGCACCCACTCCGAGCTCTTGTCGTACTGCGGATACGGGTCCCAGATCGTGTACGTCCCGCCCCCGGCGGACCGGCTCGCGCTCGCCGAACCGCCGCCGTCGCCGCCGGACGATGACGAGCAGGCCGCCAGCCCGCCCACGGCGGCCAGGACCGCCAGACTCGCGCCGGCCGCACGCCGGCTCCTTGCCGCTGATCTCATTGAGCTGACCTCCGCTGACAGGCGTTACGCGGCTGTTTCCGAACGATGTCGAATCGATTCGGCGAATCGGTTCGACCGAAGATAGGCCCGCTCCACCCTGGGCGTCAATGGGCGGTGCGGTACGGTTTTCCGGAACGTCGCGCGCGATGTGCGGCACACGGCACGTCGTCGCCGCGGAAACCGGCAGCGTACCCATCATGAACCGGTTCGACCTACGATGGTCGCCGGCCGGCGGATCGGACGAGGAGCACGGGTGAACATCGGAGAGATCGCCAAGCGGGCGGGCGTGTCACGCAGCACCGTCTCGTACGCGCTCACCGGCAGGCGCCCGGTGTCGGAGGAGACCAAGCGCCGCATCCTGGCGGTCATCGACGAGCTGGGCTACCGGCCCAACGCCGCCGCCAGAGCGCTGAAGGAGGGCCGCACCCGCACGATCGGCCTGGTCATTCCGCCGGCCGGCCAGCGCCTGACCGACATGCAGCTCGGCTTCGTGGCCAGCGTGGTCGACGCCGCCGCCCGCGCCGACCTGGACGTCCTGCTGTCACCCTCGGGCGGCGAGCATGACCGCTCCTTCGAGCGCGTCGTCACCGGGCGGCGGGTGGACGGTGTGATCCTCATGGAGATCCGCCTGGAGGACGACCGGGTCGCCCGGCTGCAGGCGAGCGGCCTGCCGTTCGTCGGCATCGGCCGCACCCGCCACCCGGAGGACATGTCCTGGGTGGACGTCGACTATGAGGCGCTCATCGCCAAGTGCGTCCACCACCTGGCCGCCCTCGGCCACCGGCAGCTGGCGCTGGTCAACCGCAACGCCGAGCTGGTCGCCGCCGGATACGGCCCCGGTCACCGCGCGCAGGCCGGCTTCGACCGCGCCATCGCCGAACGCGGCCTGCGCGGCGTGCAGGTCTGCTGCGGCGACGACGCGCAGGCCGGACAGTCCTGCCTCCAGCAACTCCTCGCCGAGCACCCTGAGTTGACCGCCATCGCCACGATCAACGAGGCTGCGGTGTCCGGCATGTACCGCGCGCTGGCCGAGGCGGGCTTGACCGTGCCCGGGGACTTCTCCATCGCGGGCGTGGCGGCCCGGCACTGGGCCGAGAACCTGCACCCGCCGCTCACCGCCGCCGACGTCCCGGCCGACGAGATGGGCGCCCGCGCCGTCGAGCTGCTCATCCAGCGCATCGCCGACCCGGCCACGGCGCACCGCCACCTCCTGGCCGCCCCGCCGATCTCACTCCGCAGCACGACCGGCCCCGCGCCCGGCCACCGGCGCGCCATCTGACCTATCATGTAGTCGAATCGATTCGACTCGCCACCGCTCGCCAAGTGACACCTCGCTACGAGCGGCATCGACGATTTCTCAATTGGGAGCGGCCGCGCCGGCGCGGGACAGGACCTGCTCCAGCTGTGCCGGCTCGGCCGCGCCGCCCGCCGCCAGGACGGTGCGGGCGCGGTCGGTCACCACCACGTACGGCGGCCACGGGATGTCGTTGCGGTCGAAGACGTCCGGGTCCACGACCACGGGCAGCCCGGCGCCGCCGTACCCGTCCACCGCGCTGACCAGCACGACCTCCAGGCGGGCGGCCGTCGCGGCGAACTCCGGCAGCATCGTCTTGCACAACCCGCACGCCGGTGAGACCAACGCGTACATCACCAGGTCACCGGCCGGCTCCGGCGCGCCGGCCAGCGCGAAGCGGGCGCCGGGACGCGGTCCGGCCGAGGGTCTCTCGGCCCGCAGCAGTCGTGCGGGCAGGAAGGCCAGCCCGAGCAGGGCCGCCGCCACCGGGAGCTGGACGGGCGCGAACGCGACCGGCCCGGTCAGGGTCGCCGTCACCGCGAGGACCAGCAGCAGGCCGGTACGCAGCAGCGTGCCGGCACCGACGAGGTCACGGCCGCCGAAGCAACCGCAGTCCACGGCCATCCCCCGCCGCAGCACCGACGCCATGGCCGCCAGGAACGCGGCGAACAGGGCCGCCGCCACCACCGCTCCCCACCGCTGACCGCCCGGCGCGAGCAGCAGCCCGGCGGCGACGAGCTCGGCCGCGAGCACGGCCACCGCCGCCGGACCGGCCAGCCGACCAGGCAGCAGCCGGTAGCCGGCCACCGACCCGGCGAAGCCGCGCACGTCGCGCAGCTTGCCCAGCGCCGCCACCAGCAGCATCGCGGCCACGGCGAGGTACGCCGACTCGGCGACGATCATGGCACCGTCTGCTGGAAGGCCGAGGCCTGCAGCTCGTACAGGCCGGCGTACAGGCCGTCGCGTTCCATCAGCTCGGTGTGCGTGCCCTGCTCGGCGACCGTGCCGCCGTCGAGCACGTAGATGCGGTCGGCGTAGCGGACGCTGGCCAGCCGGTGCGTGATGAGGACGATGGTGCGGCCGTCGGCGTGGCCGCGGATCCGTTCGAACAGGGCGTGCTCGGCGCGGGCGTCCAGGGCCGAGGTCGGCTCGTCGAAGATGACCAGCGCGGCGTCGCGGTAGAACCCGCGTGCCACGGCGATGCGCTGCCACTGGCCGCCCGACAGGTCGTGGCCGCCGCGGAAGCGGCGGTCGAGCAACGCGTCGTAGCCGTCGGACAGCCTCGCCACCACCTCGTCGGCGCCTGCCGCGGCGGAGGCGGCGGCGAGCCGGTCCTCCTCCAGGGGGCGTCCCATGAGGATGTTCTCGCGGACGGTGAGCGGCCAGCGGGTGTGGTCCTGGGCGATCACGGAGATCTGCCGCCGCAGGGCGTCACCGTCGAACGCGTCGAGATCGACGCCGTCCCAGCGGATCGTGCCCTCCTGCGGCCGGTACAGCCCGGCCAGCAGCTTGGCCAGGGTCGTCTTGCCCGAGCCGTTCTCGCCGACCAGGGCGATGACCTCGCCCCGGCCGACGCTCACACTGACGCCCGACAGCGCGGGCCGGTCAGCGCCGGGATAGGTGAATGTGACGTTCTCGGCAGTGAGCAGGCTGAACGGAGCCGGCTCAGCGGCGGGCGCGAGCGCGGCGGGCGGGAGCGCGGTCGGCGGCGCGGGGACGCGCTCCCGCGCGAGTTCGCAGAAGGTCAGGTAGTCACCGAAGTAGAGGCCGGCCTCGTAGAGCCGGTTCATGGTCTGGATCAGGGCGGTGAGCGACATCTGCCCGGTCCTGATCGCCAGCACGGCCGCGCCGGCCACCGACAACGGGATCACGCCGGCGGCCAGCAGCACACCGAGCACCACGTACACGCCGGCCGTGGCCACGCCGGTCAGCAGGTCGCCGCCCGCCTTGGTCGCGGCCCGCCGCCGTGCCACGTCGAGCTGAACGTCCTGCTCCAGGTCGGCCACCCTGCCGTACTCGCCGAGCAGGAAGTCCCGCAGCGTGAACGCCCGCACCTCGGCGGCGGGCTGCCGCTCGGCCATCAGGTCCGACAACATGAACTTGCGCCGCCGCGCGGCGGACAGCCGGTAGAACGCCTGATAGCCCAGCCGGGCCATGCGCACCGCGGCCCATCCCGCCGGCACGGCGGTGACCAGCAGCAACGGCATGAGCAGCGGGTGCAGCAGGCCGAGTGCCACGGCTGAGGCGAGCACGCCGACCGCACCGGTGACCACGGCGATCGTCATCTCCACCACGGTGGCGGTGTCGGGTACGCCGCTGTCGCGGGCCCGCCGCATCGCGTTGTGGAAGTCGTGGTCGTCGAACGCGGCCAGCTCCACCCGGGTGGTCAGCTCGAACAGACGGGTCTCGGCCAGCCGTTCGACCTGCGGCTTGAGCCGCGCCTGCGCCCACCCGGCGCCGGCCAGCAGCGCGCCGCGCAGCCCCGCGGCGGCGGCCACGAGCAGCAGCGAGGGCAGCGCGCTCCACACCCGGTCGGGCGTCGGACCGGCGGCGAACAGCGAGGCCAGCACATCGGAGGTGGCCACCAGGCCGAAGACGGTGAAGACCCCCGCCGCGAGATTTCCCGCCAGGGCCACGGCGGTGTCGCGGGGACTGGCCTGCCACGCCATCCGCAGCGCGGCGGCCACCAGGGACGGCAGCCTGCGGGCGATCGTGCCGAGGGTGGCGGTCAGCAGGTGCTCGTCATGGCTCTCCCAGTACGCGACCACGAGCCCCGACCTGTCGTCCGGGACGCTCGTACCGCGCCGGCGCCGCCAGAGCTTCACGCGAGGGCGCCGTTTCGTGGCAGGCACGCCGAAGATCCCCCCATCACGCACGCCAATCTAGAAGATCGAACTCCCGCTGTAAAGGAGCATGTCAACACATTTATGGCCGTTAACGGCCACCCCTGGACAGACTTCTGGATATATGCACATAATGCGTCCGTTTGCTCGCGACGGGGGAACGTGTAAACGATTCGCCGGTCGTGGGCAGGGCACGGGAAAGGCGCCTACCGGTGCTATCCCGACGCTCGGATCCCCACGTCGGCCGCCCAAAGGCGGCCAAGGAAGGAGCCCTTATGTCGGTCCTCGCCCTTGAGCCCCGCGACGCCGGAGTCCTGGAGTACGAAGACCTCGCCGTCGACTTCGAAGGCGAGCTGAACAAGCTGCTCCACGGCCCTCAGGCCTGCGTCAACACCTGCAAGCGGACGGTGTGCAGCAGCTTCCCGTGCTGCCCGTCCATCGTGTGACGCCCGTATGTGAAGCGCCTGTTGTCACGCGGTGACGCGTGGTGATGCAAAGCGCTGGGGAAAGGCCATCGGTGCTGTTCTGGTGGCCTTTTCTCGTATCAGAACATGCGCTCCATTATTGAGGGGTGACCGTGGATAGTAATGTGCTCGACCGCCTTACCCAATTTGCAGATTCGAATGGTAGGGAACTATACGAGGACGACACGTGGATCAGCGTTCACGACCCTCACACGGACATTCCATTACAGGGCTGGAAAATCCACGTTTCCGCACGTCCCGGCACCCTCGCCGACACCCTTGACCGCGTGTTGCCGATCCTGGCGGGCACCGGCTGCGCCTTCAAGGTCGCCCGCTCCGCCCACAGGCTCATGGAGCTCAACTCCGGCGACGTCGACCCCGGAGCCGTGGGCAAGGCCATGACGGTCTACCCGGAGCAGGACGCAGTGGTCGAGCTGGGCCACGCCCTCGCCGACGCCCTGTCCGGGCTGTCGGCCCCGCGCATCGTCAGCGATCGCCGGGTACGCCCCGACGCTCCGGTCTACTACAGGTACGCCCCGTTCGCCCCGCAATACCGGGTGGACGAGAACGGCGACTTCGAGCTGATCGTGATCGGTCCGGACGGCGAGCAACTGCCGGGCGCGGCCGGCCCGGAGTTCACCTGCCCGCCCTGGGCGACGGACCCGTTCCGCCCCGCGGACCCCGCCGAGGCCCGCCCGCCGGACGCGCAGCAGCCCGGTGCACGGCCGTCACTGGGAACGCTGCCACCCGCGGAGACGGCGGGACGAGCCGCCGAGCGGGGCACCGGCCGGGTCATCGGCGGCCGGTACCGGGTGACGTCCGGCGTCGTGCGTGGCCCGCGCGGCAACGTCTACCGCGCCACCGACGCCGCCGGCCGGCGGGTCGTGGTCAAGGAGGCCCGCGCGTACGTCGGGGAGAACGTCGAGGGCTGGGACCTGCGGATGTACCTCCGCAACGAGCTGCGCATCCTCCAGGCGCTCAAGGGCGTGACGGGCATACCGGAGCCGATCGACCACTTCCGGCACGGCGAGGACGAGTTCCTCGTCATGACCGACGAGGGCAGCCGCGACCTCAACCGGTTCGTCGCGGAGAACGGCCTGTTCACCACGGAGCCCGCCGACGGCGAGCGCGACCTCGGCGCGCTGGCCGCCCGGCTGCTGGAGGTGATCGACGCGGTGCACTCGCGCGGCGTCGTCATCCGTGACCTTTCGCCCAAGAACGTCGTGCTCGGCGAGGACGGCCGCTGCACCCTCATCGACTTCGGCAACAGCAGGTACGAGGGACTGCAGCTGCCCGGCTGGAGCCGCGGCTACAGCGTGCCCGACCAGCACACCGACCGTGAGTCCGTGCCCGCCGACGACTACTTCTCGATGGGCGCCACGCTGTTCTTCGCGGCCACCGGGATGAACCCGATCATGATCGGCCCGGACCCGGTCCGTAACGTCGAGCGCACGCTCATGTGCCTGGCACGGATGTTCCCGGACGTCACGACGGGCGTCGTCGGCCTGCTGCCCGGCCTGTTGAGCCTCGACCCCGCCGACCGCACCGCGGCCGCCGCCGAGATCAGGTCCGGCGAAGGGCGGCCCGCCGCCGAGCGCCCACCGGCGGGGCGGTGGAGCCTGCCCGCCACGCCGAAGCTCACCGGGGAACTGCTGTCCAAGGCGCTCGACCACACCGTGCGCGAGTGCGCGGCCTTCGCCGAGCGGCTGATGGCCGCCCCCGAGGACGCCCGCCGGGAGAGCCCGCCGGTGACGAACGTCTACGGCGGCTGCGCCGGGGTCGGCATGGAGCTGCTGCACCACCCTGAGGCCAAGGCCGTCGCCGCCGACCTGGCCCGGTGGACGGCCCGCGTGATGCCACCCGCCAAGCTCCCGCCCTCGCTGTACTTCGGCCGTACCGGCACCACGCTGTTCCTGACCGCGGCCCGCCTGACCGCCGTGCCGGAGCTGGCGGCGCCGGACCCTGTCACCCTCGACGGCCCGCAGCGGGCCGACCAGGCGCACGGCGTGGCAGGCATCGGCTCGGGCCATCTGGCGCTGGCAGCCGCCGAACCGGGCGACGCCCGGCACCTGAGCATCGCCGACGAGTGCGCCCGGCTGCTGGTCTCCGGTGACGTCACGCGGTCGGAGGACGCCGTGGCGCCCGCGCAGCCCGGCTCCGGTGTGTCCGTCGACACTGCGTACGCCCACGGCGACGCCGGCTGCGCGGACTTCCTGCTCTCCTACCACGAGGCCACCGGCGACCCGGCGGCCGGCGAGGCGGCCAGGGAACGGTTCGCGGCGCTGGCCGTACGGGCCGAGGCGCTGATCGGCGAGCTGCACGGCCCGGATGCGCGGGCGATGGGGGCGTCCTGGTGCCAGGGCATGTCGGGCATCGTCGGCGCGCTGGCGCACGCGGCCCGCGCGTACGGCGAGGACCGCTACCTGGACCTCGCCGAGCGGGGCGCGCGGGCGTGCCTCGTCGTCGCGCCGCAGGCGTGGGTGGTCTCGCAGTGCTGCGGCCTGGCGGGCATCGGCGAGGCGCTGATCGACCTGGCGATGGTCACGGGCGACGGCGGCTACTGGCGCGGCGCGGAGGAGATCGCCGAGCTGATGCTGGTGCGGGCCGGCGGCGAGCCGGCGCAGCCGGTCTTCCCCGGCAACGACCTCGACAAGCCGGCCTACACCTGGAGCACCGGCAGCGCGGGCGTCCTGTCGTTCCTGCGCCGCCTCGACCGCCGCTCGGGCACGCGCCTGTGGACGGCCGGCTGGCGGCTGCCCGAATAGCCCGGATCACCAGCCGGCCCGGATCACCAGCGCGACGCCGGATCGGGATCGCGCCGGTGATCCGGCTTCTACGCGGCGCCCGACAGGTGTTCGCGCAGCAGCGCGAAGAACGTGTCGCCGCGGACGAGCTCGAACGGGTCCCGCAGGAGGCCGGCGAGCTCGGCGATGTCGGCCGGCGTCCAGTTCCAGGCGTTGACCGCGCCGGCGATGAACAGCGGCTCGCCCCCGTCCCATCCCTCGATCCGCCGCACCAGCGTGTCCCGGTACTCCTGCGCCTTGCCCTGCGGCGAGAAGTTCCCGATCACGGGCAGGCCCGCCGGGTCGATCAGCAGGTCGCCGGACTCCCACGACTGGATGATGCCGCGTACCGGGGTGTCACGCCGGTACGCGGCGACGATGCGCTCGTCGAAGGCCACCCAGCCGTCGCCCTCGGGCTTGCGGTGGTTGTATGCGTAGACGAGGTCCATCCCGGTGCGGCGCAGGAAACGGCCGGTGAGCTGCGTGTACGCGGCCCAATCCGCCGCCGGCCACGACCCCGGGTAGGTGTAGCCGGCGCCGGACGGGCCGGCGACGAGCAGGTCGTTGGCGGTGGCCGTGCGCTGGTAGTACGCCAGCAGTGCGGGCCCGATGTCGGCAAGCAGCGGGCTGACCGTCCAGTTGACCGGCGCGACGCCGCGCTTGGGGTCGTCCCAGATCTCGCGCATCCGGCGCTGGCAGTACTGGATGTTGTCGCCCTCGCCGACCGTGAGCGTGAGGTAGACGCGGTTGCGCAGCCTGGCCGGCGGTCGCGGGCGCACCTGGTCGGAGATCCTGGCGGAGACCCCGGCGTGGACGGTGGCGTTCATGTAGTAGTCGGCGGGGACCACCTCGACGGCGTGCTGGGAGGCCCGGTCCACGCCGCCCCACTCTCCTGCCACGTCGTTGGAGAACCAGCCCGCGTACGGCGTGGTGGGCTCGACCCGGCCGAAGATCTCGTCGAGCAGCTCACCGGTCCCGCCGGTGGGCGGCAGCCAGAAGACCATGGCCCGGGTCGCCACCGCGTAGTCGCGGAAGTAGGGGAACGGCTCGACCCTGGTGGGGGCGGTGGTGGCGGCGGTGACCAGGTACTGGTTCCACAGGTCCACCTCGACGAGCAGTTGCCGGGCGCCGGCGGGGGCGGTGAAGCGGTAGATGAAGTAGTTGCCGCCGTCGGCGAAGCGGTTGCCGTCGCCGCCGATGGCGGAGTTGAGGCCGTCGAAGAGGTAGGGGGCCTCGGCGTCCGTGCCGGGGGTGAACGCCGCGATCTGTGTCCCGTCCGCGGTCACCTTCACCGAGCCCACCGACGCACCCCAGCCGTCGTCGCCGAGCGAGTCCTGGAAGCGCAGATAGACGCCGTCCTGGGCGGCCGGCAATTCCGGGCTCAGGTCGAACGTGTGCACCGCCCGGTTGGCGGAGTCGCGCACGCGCTCGGTCTCTCGCGCGAGCTCGCGCCACCGCACGCCGTCCACCCGCACCGTCCTGGTGGGCGGGAGCCCGGCGAGCAGGGCGTGGCCGCAGCGGGGGAACAGGTGGTCGAGTTGCCAGCGGTACGTGGCCAGGACGTCGCCGGGGTCGAAGCGGCCGCGCAGGTCCGCGACGGTCCGCAGGCCGTGCGCGGCGGCCTGCTCGGCGGTGGCGGCGACGGCGTTCTCCAGGCCGGCCAGGGTGGTGGCCACGTTGACCGAGTCGGGGACGTCCGGGTCGTGCAGGATCGCGCCGCGCACCTCGGCGCGGTAGCGGGCGACCAGGTCGAGGGGGCGGTCGTGGCGGGTGACCGCGGCGCCGGTGCTGGATAACCAGCGCCGGTCGTAGCCGGCGGCGTCGTAGTTGAAGTAGAGGCGCGGGCGGCGGCGGTTGACGACGCCCTGGAGGGTGGTCAGGAGCAGCTGGTCGTCGCCGTGGAGGGTGCTGATGTCGGCGAAGTCGAGGTGGGTGGGACGGCCGAAGTTCGGAAGGAGGGGGGCGGTGGGGCGAGTTCCGGCGGCGGCGGGCGCCTGTAGGGTGAGGCCGAGGCCGCCGGCCGCGAGGACCACGCCGTTCGCCCGCAGGAAACTGCGTCGTGACACCATCAACGATCTCCGCTCCTCGTGGGGGGCCAAGGATTGACACCGCTGTCAACTGCCCTCGAACGTAACAACGTGACGTGATGTTGTCCATGCTGTAAGACGCGGTCGGGAACCCCTTCGATCTCGAGTACGGCGTCGGCTGACAGACGGGAGCAGCACCATTGACAAGGCTCAGCCGCGCCACCCTGTCCAGGGTCGCGCCCGCCGCGCGCCCGCTCGCGGAACCGCGCGTCACCGGCGTCGTGCACCTGGGCATCGGCGCCTTCCACCGGGCACACCAGGCCGTCTACACCGAGCGCGCCATGGCCGCGACCGGCGACGACCGCTGGGGCATCTGCGGAGCCAGCCAGCGCAGCGCCGACGTGGCCGACCGGCTCCGCCCCCAGGACTGCCTCTACGGCGTGCGCGCCGGCGACGAGGTCCGCGTGGTCGGATCGGTGCGCGAGGTGCTCGCCCCCGGTGACAACCTCGCCGTACGGCTGGCCGCACCGGAGACCGCGGTCGTCACGCTGACCATCACCGAGAAGGCGTACCGCCGCGACGCGCTGCCCGGCGCGATCGGGAGGCTCGTCGCCGGGCTGCGCGCCCGTGCCGCCGCGGACGCGGGCCCGCTCAGCGTCGTTTCCTGCGACAACCTCCCCGGCAACGGCGCGACTCTCGCCGGACTCGTGGCAGAGCTGTGCGAACCGCCGCTGCTCGCGTGGGTCGAGGAGAACGTCAGCTTCCCCGCGTCCATGGTGGACCGGATCGTCCCCGCGACCACGCGGGCCGACGTGGATGACATGGCCGCCAGGCTCGGCGTGACCGATCTGGGCGCGGTCGTCACCGAGCCGTTCACGCAGTGGGTGATCGAGGATTCCTTCGCCGGGGACCGGCCGGCCTGGGACAAGGCGGGCGCGCTCCTGGTGGGTGACGTCCGGCCGTACGAGCGCATGAAGCTGCGCCTGCTCAACGGCAGCCATTCGGCCATCGCCTATCTGTCGGGCGCGGCGCACGTGTCCGACGCCGTGGGCGAACCCGCGTTCGCCGGGTTCCTGCGCCGGCTGATGGACGACGACCTCTCGCCCACCTTGGACGGGCTGGACGGGTTCGACCTCGCGGGATACAAGGACTCGCTGCTGGTCAGGTTCGCCAATCCCGGCCTGCGGCACCGCGTCGCGCAGATCGCGGTGGACGGCTCGCAGAAGCTGCCGCAGCGCCTGCTGGACCCGGCGCGCGACCGGCTGGCCCACAGGCACGAACCCCGGTGGATCGCGCTGGCCGTGGCCGGGTGGATGCGGCACGTCACCACGTCACGCGAGCTGGACGACCCGCTGGCCGAGCGGCTGCGCGGAGACGGGACGGCCTCCGCCGCGGCGACCGTGAACCGCCTGCTGGCGATCGAGGAGATCTTCGGCGCCGACCTCAAGGAGAACCGGGTCTTCCGCGAACTGGTCACCGACTCCCTGGAGCGGCTCAACGCCGACGGCGTCCCCGCCACCCTCCGCGCACTCGATGCCGGCCCGCCGTGATGGATCCCGGCGTACCGGACCGCGAGCGGGAGACGCCGGTCGAGCACCGCCGAGACGCTCCGGCTGACCGGCCCGTGGGACGTTCACCCGGAATACGGCAGGCACCCGGCAGTGACCGTGGCCGAGCGGGTGACGCTCTGGGTGTTGGGCGAAGGTCGGCGCGGGTCAGAGGCGGCTGGCGACAGTCGGCGCGGGTCAGGGGCGGCTGGCGATGGCCAGGAGGGTCGCGGCAGGGCCCGCGAGGGGGCGGCCACGGCGCCAGACCGCGCGCATGTTCCTGACCAGGTTGAGGCCCGCCAGCGGCACCTCGACGAGGCGGCCGGTGGCCAGTTCGGCTTCCACCGCGTACCAGCTGAGCACCGCCGGGGCCGCGCCCGCCTGGGCGGCGCCCTTGACGGCCGAGTTCGACCCGAGCTCCAGGCGCGGGCTGGCCCGGTGGTGCCCGGCGAAGGCGACGTCCAGGGTCTCGCGGGTGCCGGAGCCTTGCTCGCGTACGACCAGCGGCGTGGCGGCCAGCTCCGGGCCCCTGAGCAACGTGCGGCGGCGTGCCCAGGGATGTCCCGGGGCCACCACGACGACCAGCCTGTCGGTGCCCACCACTCGGCTGGCCAGCCCGTCCGGCACGTTGGGCCCCTCCACGAACCCCAGCTCCACGGCCCCGGTCCCGGACAACACCAGCGCCGCGACGTCGGCGGAGTTCAGCACGTCCAGGCCGACCTGGACCCCGGGCTCGCGGCTCTGGAACTCCCCGAGCCAGCGCGGCACCAGGTACTCGGCCACCGTCATGCTGGCGGCCACCCGCAGGTGCGCCGCCTCGCTGTGCCGGACGGCTTCGGCGGCCCGCATGAGTTCCTGTGCGGCCGCGAGCACCTGGGTGGCCCAGCCCGCGACCATCTTGCCCTCGGCGGTGAGTGTGGAGCCGCGCGGCGTCCGCTCCAGCAGCGGCAGGCCGAGACGCCGTTCCAACTGGGCGATGCGCTTGCTCGCGGACGGCTGCGCGATGCCCGCCAGCTTGGCCGCCTGGCCGAGGCTGCCGAGCTCGCCCACGTCCACCAGGAGCTTGAGCGAGTCGAGATCGGGCAACGGGGTCATAGCCGTAGGCTATGACCTCCCAGGCAACGCGCGGCTACCGGCCCTCTCGATGGCCCCGAAGACTGGGATCATGATTCTCGCCCCCGCCAAGGCACACCTTCTGCCGGGCATCGCGGCGTGCGCGCTGGCGGTGGCGGCCTCTCTGGTGGCCAACCGGTTCGTGCCGGGGCTCAGTCCCGCCACCGCCGCCGTGGCCTTGGGATCGGCACTGGCCACCGCCGGGGCGATCCACGCGCGGCTGCGCCCCGGGCTCCTGTTCGTCTCCAGGCGGGTGCTGCGCGCGGCGATCGTACTGCTCGGGCTGCAGATCGCGGTGCCGCAGATCCTCGCGCTCGGATGGCAGTCGCTCGCGGTCGTCGCCGCCGCCACGGGGCTCACGTTCGTCCTCACCCCGCTGGCCGGCCGCCGCCTCGGCCTTCCGCCCGGGACGTCGCTGCTGGTCGCCACGGGCGTGTCGATCTGCGGTGCGTCGGCGATCGCGGCCATGCACGACAGCACCGACAGTTCGGACGATGACGCTGCCGGCGCGCTCGCCGTGGTGGTTCTCTACGGCAGCGCTGCCATCGTGGTGCTGCCGCTGCTGGCGTCCAGGCTGGGCCTCTCGCCCGACCAGCTCGGGGTGTGGGCGGGAGCCGCCGTGCACGAGGTCGCCCAGGTGGCGGCGATCGGCGCCGCCTCGGGCACCCTCGTGACGGCGGTGACGGTGAAGCTGGGCCGGGTCGTCCTGCTCGCCCCCATCGTCGCCGTCACCACGTCCCTGCGCCGCCGCGCGGCACCACCTGCCGGCGCGCCGGACGCCAGGACGCCTGCCGGCACGTCGGACGCCGGCCGGATGCCCGTGGTTGTGCCCGCCGGTACGACGGTGCCCGCGTCCGTGCGCGGCACCGCCCCCTCTGCGGCACCGCCAGCCGCCGCCCCCGCTGGGGCACCGCCCGCCGCGCCCACGGCGGCGGGCGGACGGAAGAGGCCTGCGATCATGCCGCTGTTCGTGGCCGGGTTCCTGGCGATGGTGGTGGTGCGGAGCACGGGGCTGCTGCCGTCGGCGGTGACCGAGCACGTGCCCGCGGTCACGAACGTACTGATGGCCGCCGCCCTGTTCGCCCTCGGCACCGGTATCAACCTGCGGAACCTGCTCAAGGGCGGGCGGGTCATGCTGCTCGGGGGCATCGCCACCGTGCTCATCGGAGCGATCTCGCTGGCGGGGGTGTCACTGCTCGGCTGACTCCGGCGTGTGCCGCGATGCCGGCCGGGCGGTCTCCGGCCGAGGCTAGAGGTTGGCGATCGCCGGGACCACCTCGCTGCCGATGATCTCCAGCGGAGTGATCCCGGAGACCCCGGCGACCCGCCCGTGCGCGACGCTGAATCCCTGCCCGGCCAGGGATCCCAGCGAGTCGATGATCTGCGGGACGTTCTCGCCCTTCTCGCCGACGTCGAAGTTGAACAGCACGGTCTTCTCGATCGCGTCGTAGTCGGTGCCCTCGCGCTCGCAGTGCGCGCGCAACACCTCGAGCTTGCGAGCCAGCTCAGGGCCCGGGAACAGGTTGCACGCCTGGGCGTACTTCGCCACCAGGCGCAGCGTCTTCTTCTCGCCGGACCCGCCGATGAGGATCGGCGGATGCGGGCGGGAGATCGGCTGCGGCGAGTTGAGCGTGCGCCCGAGGTGGTAATGCTCTCCGTCGTACGGCCGCTCGGTCTCGGCCCACATCTGCAGGCAGATCTGCAGCGTCTCCTCCAGCCGCTCGAACCGCTCGGCCAGGGGCGGGAAGAAGAGCCCCAGTCCACGGGCCTCTTCCTCGTTCCAGGCCGCCCCGATGCCGAGCATGGCGCGGCCGCCGGACAGCACGTCGAGCGTGGTCACCATCTTGGCCAGCAGCCCGGGATCGCGGTAGACGACGCCGGTGACGAGGGTCAGCAGCTTGACCCTGGTGGTGTGCGCGGCCAGGAAACCGAGCGTGGTGTAGGCCTCCAGCATCTCGTGCTCGGCCGGACCGACCACCCCGATCTGCCAGACGTGGTCCATGACGCTGATCCGGTCGAAGCCCGCCTCCTCGGCGCTCTTCACCACGTCGGCGAGGTCGGGTCCGAGCCTGCCGGCCCCGCCCGGCCAGGTGAAATCGGGAATGTGCAGACCGAGCTTCATAGCGGCTCCCTGAACGTCGGCATCCACCGGCCAGCCTACAGAGCGCCACTCGGCCGGTCACGAGCCAAGATCCATGGTCCGGGCATCACCGCCCCGTACCTGCCCGGCCGCCTCTGCGATCAACGACATACCGGGTCATATGACACCTCCATTCAGGTTTCCCGCCATGCATTCGAAACCGGACGGGAGCGCAGATTATGGTGGAAGCCTCACTGTGAACGGCCGTGTCACCGGCACCACCGCAAGCGTGTGCTAGCCTGTCGGGTGTTGCAGTTATGGTTCCCATAGAGACTTTGCGCGCGCCTGCCAGAGTAAAATTCGGGCGCGTTTTTGTTTGCCGGTCATTTCCGGATGGGCTCATCGCGGCGACACGGATTTCGCAAGGCGCGAATTCCGTTACCTGCACGTATCTGAAGGAGATCGACATGGCTACCGGAACCGTGAAGTGGTTCAACTCCGAAAAGGGCTTCGGCTTCATCGCGCAGGACGGCGGCGGCGCCGACGTCTTCGCGCACTACTCCAACATCGTCTCCAACGGCGGCTACCGTGAGCTGACCGAGGGCCAGAAGGTGTCCTTCGACATCGTCCAGGGCCAGAAGGGCCCGCAGGCGGAGAACATCGTCCCCGCCTGACCTCA
The DNA here is from genome assembly GCF_044466425.1 of Nonomuraea sp. NPDC049400. Lineage (NCBI taxonomy): Bacteria > Bacillati > Actinomycetota > Actinomycetes > Streptosporangiales > Streptosporangiaceae > Nonomuraea > Nonomuraea sp. NPDC049400. The sequence goes on along the minus strand of NZ_JBITMP010000058.1, from coordinate 8,042 downwards.
GGCGTGTCACAAGGCCGGGCCTGCCCCCTCACCGGGGGTCAGGCCCGGTCCGCTTTCCCCGGCAGGCGCGGCGACGGCAGGACGGTCACAGCCGGCGCGACCAGGATCCCCCGGGAAGCTCACGCCCCGTCCTGCGTGCCCACAACGATCACGCCGGCCATGTGCAGGCTGGTCAGCAATGTCCTGTCGTCGGCCGGGTCGAGCCAGACCTGCAGGTCTGCGGGCCCCGACGGTCTCGGCAGCACCCCGGCGGGCTCATAGAAGGTCGAGACCAGGACCAGGGGCACCGGCGCCTCCCATCGAGCGGGGGCCGGTGGTTCGTGCCGGCCGCCGAGGATCACGACCCGCTCGGCCTCGCTGCACGCATCGAGTTGCCCTCCGGCCGCGAGCTGAGCCTGCGTCCTGACCTGCATGTCCATGGCGAGGCGGACACGCGCCGACGCGCGCTCGCCGTCGGTGGCGAGCGAGGCGTAGCCGGGGACGAGCATCTCGACCAGCTCGGCGAAATCGTCGGCGTAGCCACGGTAGGTCCCGCCTGCATAGATCATCTCATAGCGGTACGGCCGGCCATCGCCTTTGATCGGTGCGGCCGGAGGCGGCTCCGTCGCTGAGGTGTTACGGATGATCACGGCCACTGGATGGCATCCCGTTTCGTGGTGAGGTCGTTCTGCGTCGTCATGCCGTGAGCAACCAGCGAGTGGCGGCGTACACGGCGGTGACCTGCTCCTTGTCGGCGGCCCGCCAGAACAGCTCGTCCATCAGACAGCGGAAGGAGAGGCTTCCCCGCTCGGTGAGGTCGAACGCCGGATCCAGCTTGAGGAGCTCGGCGTGGGTGCCCAGCAGGTCGCGCTGCCCCCGGTTGGGAGGCTGGCCCAGCGTCACGTTGCGGAACGCCGCATCCACCGCCGCGACCGATACCTTCACCTGGGACTGGATCAATGGGGCGTAGAGCGAGCCGTCATACAGGCGGAACTCGATATGGTCCTCCGGAGATCCGGTTATGCTCTCCAGGTTCACCGCGAACCCGTGGTCGGCGCTGCCCCTGCTGTTGTGATCCCGCACCGGGGCTATCGACTTGTAGCCCGCTGCGGGCCGCCGGTTGGGGCGGCAATACTTGAGGCCCCGGTGGCTTTCCCGCTCCGGATTGTGCCCGAGTCTGAAGAACGTATCGCTGTGATGGTCCACGTAGTCCACCACGCTGGTGTAGTTCTCCACGATGTGGTCGTAGTCGTATGTGCTCACGTGGATGTGCCCGCCGGTGCTGGCGCTGGCCGTGCCGCCATACGCTTGGATGATCTCGCAGGCGAGCTGGAGGTTCTCCCAGGTCGCAGGCTCGTCGTACAGAATAGGTGAGACCAGTTCGCCCGCGACCGAGCCGTCCTGCTCCAGCCTCCAGAGACCGCGCCCGCCGTTGCGTCCCGAACGGTAGCCCTGCGCCTGCATGGTGTGGTAGTCGTGCACCTGGGGGTCGCTGGTCAGACCTGCCCTGTACAGGTCACGGGCTATGGCCTGCATGGCTCGGGGGCGGGCGTCGCCGATCGGCAGGTCGAACTCGAGCTCCAGCCCGAACCCGCGCCCGCCGTCACGGGCCGCCAGGGATGCGGTGGCGTTCTTCCGCATGTAGGGAATCACCGCCTCTCCCCTGGCGGCGCGTTCCACCGCCTGGTCGTACGCGCGCCGGAACGCCGCGAAATCTTTCACATAGGACACCTCAGGGACCTCCGGCCAGCGCTGCCACGCGTGGACCCGGGCCTCCAGCGAGGCGACCCGTTGCTGCTCCGCCACGGCCAGCGGGTCGGGGCCGGCGAGCCGTGACAGGGAGCGGCGCAGGGGAGGGTGGGCCTGGCGATACGCCTGCCGCGCCGTGGCGTGCTCCTGGATCGCGGCCTGCCGGGCGTCCCGGACGATCGAGGGGGCGAGATCGTGCAGCCCCGGCGGTACGTGCGGCGTGTCCGGCTGCCGGCCGGTCACGGGACGGCCGGCGTGCTGGGTGAGGGCGTCGAGCACCTGCCGCCGGTCGACCGGCCCGAAGAGGTCGAAGCCGTCCCGCTGGACCTCGACCGCCCGCTGGGCCAGCCGTTCGACGGAATGGTCGAGACCCGCCTCTCCCGCCAGCCGGCGCAACGGGTCGAACACCCACAGAGAGGATGGCGCCTCGGAGCTGGTGATCTCAGCCAGGCGCGAAAGCGCTCGCGCCTCGTCGTCGCTTGGACGCATGACGTCGCGCTCGGCCGCGACCCGCAGTCCGTCCCAAAGATGCGGATCTCGCGCCCGGTAGGCGATGAGGCGGTCGACGATCTCCTGACGGCTGGGCGCCCGCGCGAGGTCGGCACCGTGCGCCTGCGCCTCCTCGGCCAGGCGGACGAACTGCTCAACGGAGCGTCCTTGCCCGACATCGCCGGCCAGGTACTCCAGCGGCTCGCCGGTGCGGAACCTGTCCAGGGCCAGTCCTGTGACGATCTCGTACAGGCGCGCGACCAATCGTGCTGTCGAGTCGCGGAGATCGGGCAGGGAAAGCTGTTCGGCGAGCAGCACGCCGGCCCACAGGTGCGCGTCTTGCCGCCAGAACTCATCCAGGCCCGCGCGGAATGCCGGCTCCCCGGTCGCTCCGCTGGGGAAGTAGCCATTCTGGTGGGCCGCATGGATGACCGGGAGTAATTGCTGGACGTCGCTGATGCCGTACCGCTGGAGCACGGGTCTGACGAGATCTCGAGCCTTCTTGTAGGTGACAGTGTCCCCCATCATCTTCACCATGAGCCCGACCGCGCGTGCTTGCCTGACATTCGCGGCGAGGAGACCGACCAGGGTTTGGTACCGGTGCCCCGTCCAGCGATAAGGGTCTACCTCCATGGACCTCCTGAGGATGTCGGTCAGGGCTGCGCGGTCGGTCGCGCTGTCTGGGGACATGCCATACCGCCGGGCGTCGTTGAACACTTCGACCAGGGCATCGATGTCGTGGGGCAAGCCAAGTGCGGCCGCCACTTCGGAAATCTCGCCCGACGGGTTCGCTCCGCCGATGGTCCGGGCCATCAATGCCAGAGCCCTGGTTGTCGTCTCGCCGGGGTCGAGGACACGCAGCTGGGCTGACAGGCGCCGGCCTTCTGCCAGGAGCTCCGCGTCCGGCACGGCCGGCGGCGGCGAGCCGGAAGCGTCTCGGCGGTTCGGGTCTGGAGTGTTCCCGTTGTCAGGCGTCCAGCGGTAGAAGATCGCCGCGGCCTCGGCGAAGTTCCGTGGCCGCGCGTCCGCCACAGAAGACAGACCGGTTGCGGTGTTCGGTGGGGCGGGCACCTGGTGCGTCGCCGCCGGGGATGTGGGCGGAGCCGGGGGCGCCGGTGGGCGGGAACCGGTGTCGGAGTCCGCCAGGATGCGTTCGAGCTCCGCGCGTACCTCGGGCCACGCTCGGGCGAAGTCGGGGTGCAGATTGAGGCGCGACACCTCCTCCAGCGGTACCCATGCGTTGTCGAGGGACTCGCGGGATGCGGGCCACACGTCGGCCAGGTACGGCATCTCGCCGATGACGGTGTCGAACGTCCAGCCGCCGTGATCGTCGTGATGCACTCCCCGCACGTTCACCTCGTCCGTGTTCAGCCTGTTCTCCTCGCGGGGTTCACGCAGACCGGCATCGATCGGGCCTTCGCCGCTGTGGCGGGCGCCACCGGGCGGTCCCCAGGTCCCTCCGTGGTGCGTCTCCATGGAGCGGAGTTGCATGAGGACGCGAACCTCACCGTCAGGAAGGCGGTGGAAGAGCAGCAGACCTGCCCCGCCTTCTGTTCCCCAGTGCCTGTGCCCTTGCTCGCACTGTGTCCATGCGTCGGTGGACCTCCGGACCTGCCAGCCGGGTGGAAGGGTGGGATGCGCTCCGGACATGCCGGGACCGGTCACAACGATGTGCGGCGGTCGCAGCACGGTGACCTCGCCGGGCGTGGCGAGCACGACGAACTCGTTGAGGGGTAGCTGGCCCATGCCGGTCCACGGAGTGGACAACACCTGGGAGGCGGGGAAGACCCCTGCCATGACCGCCCCGTCCCCCAGACCGGTGTACCGCTTGGCGACTCCGGGGATGGCGCTCCAGGACTGCAGCGGCAGTGCGGGCGGAGCCTGCACGACATCGCCGTCGGCGGCGTCCGCCAAGCTCGGGACCGGATGCCGTGGGTCGAACGCTATTCCCCGGTAGAGCACCAGCTCATCGATCCCGCGGCTTTCCAGTTCGCGCTGCGTCTGCGCGTACTGCTGCCGGAGGAAGTCGCGCAGCATGTCCCCGCTACGGGCGTGCACGTCCCTGGCGGTCATGTTGCGGTTGGGATCACCGTACGCCTCCAGGTCGAGAACCCCGGTCAGCCCGAACTCCTCGCGCGCGGCCATGTGCATGGCCAGCCGCTCCGGCAGCATCTCACTGGCGCCGTATCCCCATGTCCGCAGGAGCTCCTCGGCGGCCAGCCGTCTCACTATGTCGTGCGCTTCGGGCGAGTCGAACGGTATCTGGCGGATTATCCGGCGTGGCACGTCCGCGTACTTGCGGGAGCCTTCCACGAAGGACGCGATGGAGCTCCGTTCGACCGCCTGCCAGGTCCTTATGGTTCTGCCCATGAAGGGGAGCTCGCTCAGGACGAGATCGTACTCGGGGTTGCCGAGCGCCTGCCGCAGATTCCGCTTGCGCCCCACGCCGAGCATGTCCTTCGTCGGGGACAGCATCGTGTCCATCAGCATCTTCACCGTCGCGGCATGGGCGGCCTGCCAGCCGGCGGCGCTGATCGGGTCGTGTTGGCCGTCCCGGCTGAGCAGGTCCGCCACCCGCCTCACCACCGGCTCGAGCCCGCGAGGGTTCTCGGGCAATGCGCTGGACCGGGCGACGGGCACGCTCGCGTCGCCCTGGAGGCCCGTACGCGGCGTGTCGGCCGTGGCGCCTGAACCAGGCCCCTCCGCAGGGCGTTCACCGCGCTCGGAGGAGTGCGGACGGGCGGACGCCGCCGCATCGGCGATCGGCGCGGGAGCCGCGGGCATCGCCTCGGCAGGCCGGTCACCGTGACCCGTCACAGGGCGAGCGGCGGCCGTGCCCGCCACCGGGCCCGGCGCGGGCTCCAGGGCCGGCCCCGTCCGGTCCTGGGGGATCCTCGAGAGCGTCGATGTCTGCGGATCGCTCACCGGTGGTGTGCTGTGCTCGCGTGGCGGGTGAGACGCGGGGAGCGCGGAGTCGTCGGCGTGGGACTGCTGCGGCCGTTCCGGCCTGCTCTGACCGGTGGACGCCGGATCGGCCGCGTCGGGCGTCGCGGGCCGCGTTTCGGCGGTCTTGGGATCCGCGTTCTCCTGGCCATGACGGCTTGCCTGTGCGGCGTTGTGTTCGGGGGTGCCTGCGTCGTCGGGGGGCGCGGTGACGATCGCCGGGACGGTGGCCGGGAGCAGTGAGCCGCGGGGGAGGTCACCCGGAACCACGGCCTGGGTCCGCGGAGCGGCGGGGGCGGTCTCGCCGCTCGGGGTTCGCTCGGCCGGGAGGTTCTGCGGGGGTCGTACGGGTGCTCCGCCCTGTTCGGCTCCGTCCCCGGCCGGACCGTCCAGGAGTGTGTCATGGCGCCGGATGACCTCGCCCACGATCACCCGGTCCGAGTGCGGCTGGAGCGGGTTGGCGCCCGGTTCGGACGGCTGCCGGTTGATCAGGGTGTCGACGTCGGCGTGGCGTTCGGGCCGGAGGTGGAACGCCAGGGCAGCGGTGTCGTGCCCCGCAGCCGGCAGCATGTCGCCGCCGGATGGGTCGTGCGGCACGGCACTGGGAGGAGGCGGAGGCTGCTCCCCGGGTGCATCGTGCGGCACGCCACTGGGAGGAGGCGGAGGCTGCGCTCCGGATGGATCGTGCGGTGCGGCAGTGAGAGAGGGCGGGGGCTGGCGCGGCGGGTCGGTGTCGGCGTGTGGGATTTTGGTGGACGGGGTGTCGCCGATCTCTGCGACCGCCCTGATCGGGATGTAGCTCACCCGCGCCGAGGCGGGGACGTCGAGGCCGCCGGCGACGCCGGCGATGAAGGTGTAGGCCAGGTGCGAGGCGTCGAGTTGCCCGCTGAGCGCCAGCCCGGGGACGGCGCCGGCGGTGCCCGCCACACCGCCCAGCAGCGCCTGGCCGTACATGCTCTGCCCGATCGCCACGATCTTGTCACGCACGGCCAGTTCGGCCTCGGAGGCGACGTACACCATCTCCCGGCTCAGCAGGCGCGAAAGCCCCACGTTCGCACCGGCGAACAGGGCACCGGTCAGGGCGCCGCTGCCGAGCGACATCGCCAGCGAGGCGAGGTCGAAGTCCCCCTCTTCGCGATCCCCCCAGATCTGCTGCGCCACCTGCACGCCGAAGTCCAGGCCGCCCATGATGCCCGCGAACTTCAGCATGCTGACGAGGACGAGCCGCTTCATCGTCTGGATGTTCACCTGGGTCAGCAGCGTGTTGTGCTGGATCAGCCGGAGAACGGCCGGGCCGTTGACGTAGATCCAGACCAGCAGCTTGACGATCACCGCGCCGAGCAGCGCCAGGGAGGCATAGATCATCCACTCGGTGTGCTGCATCCGCACGCCGTGCTCGCGCAGAGACTTCGCCTCGTCCCGGAGCGCCCGCTCCAGCAGGTCGAGCAGCGTCCCCTCCGAGTGGGGGTCGTCCCCTTCCGGCTGCCCGCCGAGCGCGGCGAACACCTGCTCGAACGCCTCCTTGGCGGCGCCCTGCCATTCGTGGCCGCGCAGCAACCGCACGATCGCGGAGGCGTCGTCCGTATTGAGCTTGGCCAGGAAGTCCGCCACGTTCTCCAGCGCCTGCGCTTCGTCGATGACCCCGCCGACGAAGGCTTCGGGGAAGGCCCCTCCCGTCAACGGCAGCGCCATCGGCTTCACCAGGTCGGGCACCAGGCTGAGATCAAGCCCCATCAGCCGGTGTCATCCCTCTCGGTCGATCGTCGTGATCGGCACGGGCTGATCACGACGGCGACCGCGGAGCCCCCGGCTCCGGCGTGCCGGGGTGCGGCAGGAATGACTCGAAGCTCGTTCCCTCGCCGAACAGGTCCTCGAACGGAAGATCCGGCACGCCGAAGGGCTCCATCAACTCCTTCATCTCACCGGAAACCTGGCGGGTCGCCCGCCCGATCTGCGCCACGATCGAGGCGGACAGCTCAGACGGGGACAGCTTGCGGTAAACCCGGGGGTCCAGCTCGATCCCCCGCACCTCACCGCGTGGGCCGACGGTCACGGTCACCATGTCGTCCTCCGACGTGACCGTCGCCGACAGGTCCCGTACCTTCTCCTGCATTTTCTTGAGCTGTTCGGTCTGCTGGTTGACCTCCTGGACGAGTTGCTCCAGCAGCCGCCAGTGCTCGTCCGTCGTCATCCCCGTCCCTCACATCTGATCGCATCCAGCATCAAAGGCCTCAGAAGCACCATTCTGTCCAACATTCTTACCGAAATATCGATATTGAGCGCGCCGATGTCCACGCGTGCCCGCTAGGCTGCCCAGCCGTGGAGCTCAACGGCGTCGCCTACAGCCATGGCCACCTTCACCGGCTCTCGGACACGGCGGACTGCATGGCCGACGACGTGTCAGCGGCCCACATCCGGTTCGAGACCTCGTCGGGCGGGGCCCGCGCCGCCCTCGGCGACGACGACTACGCCCGCATGTACTGGCAGACACACGGCCGGCGGATGGAGAGCATCGGCGCCGGGCTCGAACTGCTGGCGACCGCGCTCCGGGAGGAGGCGGCCAAGCTTCAGCGGGCGTCGAAGACGTACAAGGCCGGCAATGACGCCAGCACCTTGCGTACCTGAGCCGACGTCGCGCTCCGGCGAGCGCGACACTTGCTTATAACCTACGACCCATCCGTCGGTCGACACCGCCGAGATAGGCAGCGATGGGCAGTGGTGTAGGTTATAACCGATCAGCGACGCGACAGGACAGCGATGAGCGAATCAGCAGCCGAGCTCTACACGACCAAGGCGGACTTCGCGTACCTCCGCGTCAAGGAGCTGATCCTGTCCGGGACGCTGCTGCCCGGCTCGGTCATCGCGCAGGCGCAGCTGGCCCG